>JANYFI010000068.1 GCA_025362765.1 Ferruginibacter sp.
TTGTGAAAAATTTCAGACAACAGCAGCATCGCCCTAAAAAAAATACCCTGGTAATTGGCCGGGAAGCGGTTATTGATGCCATGAAATCGGGCAGACAATTGGAAAGAATTTACCTGCAAACTACAGTTCACGGGCCGGTGATTGAAGAAATACGCCTACTGGCTGAGCAGCACCTGGTACCCATTAATAAAGTGCCCGTTGAAAAACTAAATGGTTTCAACATCAGTAACCACGAGGGTTGCGTGGCAATGATCAGTAAAATTCAATACCAAAATCTGCAGGATATTATTTCATTTATTGTTGATAAAGGCGAAGTGCCGTTGTTTTTAATATTGGATGGCATTACAGATATCAGGAATATTGGCGCAATTGCCAGAAGCGCATTTTGTTTTGGTGTAAATGGTATTATCATTCCCGATAAAGGCGTAGGTGCTTTAAATGAAGATGCCATCTTAACTTCCGCAGGGGCATTGGAGAAAATGGCTGTTTGCCGCGTAAGCAGTTTGATGAAAACAGTAGATGAACTTCACCTGAATGGAATAAAAGTTTTTGCAAGTGAAATGACGGCCACCAAAAAAGTCTTTGAACTTAACCTGGCTGAACCTTGTGCCATCGTGATGGGAGGTGAGGAACATGGCGTGTATCAACCGCTCTTAAAAATTTGTGACGAACAGTTTCAGATTCCCATGGTAACCGATTTTGATTCTTTAAACGTATCGGTAGCAACAGGTATTATTTTGTATGAAGTGATGAAACAGCGGGTGTTGCCTGCATCATAATAACGCCTTATTCGAAGTAAGAACCATCTTCTGTTTTAAGGGAAGAGGAAACATTGGCTTCAATAGCTGTTATTTCTTCCTGCGTAAAGTAACGCCATTTGCCCACCAGCAAATTGGCCAGCGTAATATTCATAATTCTTACTCTTTTCAACGTTTGTACATTGTAACCAAGCACCTGGCACATTCGCCGGATTTGCCTGTTTAAACCCTGCACCAGAATAATTCTAAACCTGTTTTTACCTTCCTGTTTTACAAAACATTTTTTTGTAACCGTATCTAAAATTTTCACGCCGTTACCCATCTTTTGAATAAACTCGTGGTTGATGGGTTTATCTACTGTAACCACATATTCTTTTTCGTGGTTATTGCCTGCCCGTAAAATTTTATTAACAATGTCGCCGTCGTTGGTTAAAAATATAAGTCCTTCGGAAGGCTTATCCAGCCTGCCTACCGGGAAGATCCTGCTTTTGTAATTGATAAAAGAAATGATATTGTGTTTGTCTTTAAGATCGGTAGTACAGGTAATGCCCACTGGTTTGTTAAACACCATGTACACAATTTTGTCTTTCTTTTTAATAGGCTCTCCATCAATTTCCACCACATCACCGGGCATTGCACGATTGCCTTTTACAGCAACGTTGCCGTTAATGGTGACCCTTGCCTGATCTATGTATTTGTCGGCTTCCCTTCTTGAACAGAAACCCGTTTCGCTGATGTATTTGTTTAAACTTTTATCCATTGTGTGCGGCAAAATTACGATACTAAAAGCAGTGAACATGCTATTTTGTATTGTGAAGTTTTTTGCACAGGCATCACCGGACTTTTGTATAAATTAATTTTTCGGCGTCGTTTGCGTTCCTGGGGAACAACATCTTTTTAAGTAAATGACATCGGTTAAAATTTTATCAAAATTATCTGGCCACCTCAAGATTAAGCGCTGGTTTTAATTATCTTGCCTGATAAACAAATAATACTATTTGGGAATGATTGTTGCATTTCCGCAGGATACCAATTTATTTTTATAGAAAATGAGAAGACTATTTCTGTGCCTTTTGCTTTTATTGTTTGTATTTTTTGGCCATGCGCAACGTTTGCTGCTAACAGGTTTTGCCGGCATGAGCAATTACCAGGGTGATCTCCAGGAAAAAAAAATCACTTTCAGCCAGGCCCATTTTGCAGGTGGTATCGGGTTAGCTTATGAACTTTCAGATCAGTTGTACATCACAGCAGGTATTAAAACAGGCAAAATAAGTGGTGATGATAAAAAGGGTGGTATCAATTCAATCCGAAACTTAAATTTTTCATCGCCCATCAGCGAATTTCAGGCAGGGCTGGAATATGATATTCTGAACATTACAAAGCAACGCATCACGCCTTACCTTTTTGCCGGAATTGCGGCTTTTCATTTTAACCCGTCAACATTGGACAGTGCCGGCAACAGGGTTTACCTGCAGCCATTGGGCACTGAAGGGGAGGGATTTTATAATGGACGAAAAAAATATAGTCTCACAGGTTTTTCTATTCCATTTGGAGGCGGAATAAAAATGGCCGTAAACGATATTATAAGAGTTGGGATAGAAATCGGATTAAGAAAAACCTTTACCGATTATCTTGACGATGTAAGTACAACTTACGCTGACAAGTCGCAATTGCTGGCCCATAATGGCCAGCAGGCAGTGAACCTTGCATTCAGGTCAAACGAACTGAACCCCGCATTTAGTTACCCGGCTGGCGGTTCCATCAGGGGTAATCCGGCCAGTAAAGATTGGTATTATTTTACCGGGCTAACAATCAACTACCGGTTAAATGCCGGGGATGGCAGCAGTTTTAAAGGTGGCAAAACAAAAACAGCCTGCCCTACAAATGTCTATTAAGGGTTTTATCATTCACTAAAACCAAATGCTGGTTTTAGTGTTTTACTTTTACATCGAAACCAAGCAGCATGGCATATAAGTCTTTAGAATCATGTTTACTAGATCTGGAAAAGAGCAGGCAATTAATCCGTATTAAAGAAGAGGTTGATCCATATCTTGAAATGGCTGCCATCCATTTGAGGATACATGAGGCAGGTGGTCCCGCATTATTATTTGAAAATGTAAAAGGGAGTAAATTCAGGGCTGCTTCCAATATTTTTGGCACGCTGGAAAGAAGTAAATTTATTTTCAGGGATACACTGGCATTGGTACAGCAACTGATTGAATTAAAAAACGATCCCGTAAAAGCCGTTAAACATCCCATTAAAAATTTTACCGCGGGTGTGGCCGCCTTAAAAGCGTTGCCCTTTAAAAACCCTTCCTCCAAACCGGTATTATTCCAGCAAATACAAATAGAAAATATTCCTCAAATTCATCACTGGCCTATGGATGGTGGTGCATTTGTAACGCTGCCGCAGGTATATACTGAAGACATGGATCAACCTGGAATAATGCATGCTAACTTAGGCATGTACCGTATTCAGCTTTCAGGAAATGATTATGTGATGAACAAAGAAATTGGCTTGCATTATCAGTTGCACCGGGGCATTGGTGTTCATCAAACAAAAGCCAACAGCAAAGGCTTGCCATTAAAAGTCAGTGTGTTTGCTGGTGGTCCTCCCGCACACAGTGTGGCTGCCGTTATGCCCCTTCCTGAAGGCATTAGCGAAATGACTTTTGCAGGAGTATTGGGCGGAAGGAGATTCAGGTACACGTATATTGACGGCTATTGTATAAGCACCGACGCTGATATTGTTATTACTGGGGAAGTATACCCGGGAGATAATAAGCCCGAAGGGCCTTTTGGTGATCACCTTGGCTATTACAGCTTGCGCCATAATTTTCCGTTGATGAAAGTACACAAGGTTTTTGCAAAAAAGGATGCTATCTGGCCCTTTACAGTCGTTGGTCGCCCACCACAGGAAGATACCAGCTTTGGCCAGTTGATACATGAGATGACAGGCTCGGCATTGCAGGCAGAAATACCTGGGTTAAAAGAAGTGAATGCTGTTGATGCGGCGGGTGTGCACCCGCTGCTGCTGGCCATTGGCAGCGAGCGCTATACTCCTTATACGCCAGCGAAACAACCCGCAGAAATTTTAACGATAGCCAATCATATTTTGGGCACCGGGCAACTAAGTCTTGCTAAATTTTTATTCATTACGGCAGATGATACCAACCAGCTTACCACGGGCAATATCCAGTTGTACCTGCAATATATTTTACAACGGATCGATTTGACGAGAGACGTACATTTTTATACGAATACTACTATTGACACACTGGATTATTCCGGAACAGCTTTAAACACCGGCAGCAAAGTAGTTTTTGCAGCCTATGGCGAAACCCGGCGGCACCTTGCGACGGAAGTACCTGACTGTTTACAACACCTGCGAGATTTTGAATGGCCCTCGCTGGTAATGCCCGGCGTAATTGCTTTGCAAACAAAACCTTTTACAGATTATTCAGCCGCAGCGAAAGAACTGGATGTATTAGATGACTTATTGAGGGATAAAATAAATGAATTGCAAAACGTGCCTGTGCTGATAATTTGTGATGACGCTCCATTTGTAAGTGAAAAATTGAACAATTTTTTATGGGTTACATTTACCCGCTGCAATCCTTCTCACGACATGTATGGCATTGAAAGCACTACTACCAATAAACACTGGGGATGCAAAGGGCCGCTGGTGTTTGATGCAAGAATAAAACCACATCATGCGCCGCCCGTTGTAAAAGACACCGTCACTGAAAAGAAAATTGACAGATTATTTAATAAGGGCGGAAGCCTGTATGGTATTTTACCCTGATAAATTAACCAGATATGAAACTGATAAAAACAGTATTGCTGATAAGTCTTTTTTTTAGCTGCCATGCGCAGCCTGCAGCCCCGAAATTAATTATCAATAAAGATGACAATAGTTTGCTATGGCAGGTTACAGGCAACGGATTGCAGCAGCCATCTTACCTGTTTGGTACTTTTCACCTGATGTGCAAAAACGACATTCATTTCAGTGTACAATTAATCAGTGCGGTTAGCAGGGCAGATAAAGTGTATATGGAAATGGACATGGA
>JANYFI010000074.1 GCA_025362765.1 Ferruginibacter sp.
AAAGGCATAAAAAAAACGGTGGATAAAATGCTCGTCATCTTACCATTTGAAAAAGATTTTTATAAGAAATGGAATTATGACGTAGAGTATGTTGGGCATCCATTGGTACAGGTAATTGAGGAGTTTAAGGCGCAGCAGGAAGGACAGGCAAGTGTGTATAAAGCTGCGAGTTTTCCTAACAACGGTGTAAATATTATCGCACTTTTACCTGGAAGCCGGCAACAGGAAATACTAAAAAAACTGCCCATTATGTTGCAGGTAGCTGCAAATTTTCCTAATTATCATTTTGTGGTGGCTAAAGCACCCGGGCTGGAGGAAAGTTTTTACCATGATTTGCTGGCACCTTATAAAAATGTATCTTCTGTGGTAAATAAAACATATGAATTGTTGAGTATTGCAAAGGCCGCGCTGGTTACAAGCGGAACCGCTACACTAGAAACAGCGCTGTTTGAAGTGCCGGAAGTAGTTTGTTATAAAGGCAGCGTTATTTCTTTCCAAATAGCCAAATGGCTGATTAAAATAAAATACATCTGCCTGGTAAACCTGATCATGGACAAGGAAGTTGTAAAAGAACTGATTCAGAATGAAATGACAGTAACAAACATAAAAACCGAATTAAAAAAGATTTTATCTGACACCGAAAAAAAACAACAGTTACAGCAAGACTATAAGGCGCTAAAAGCCTTGTTGAGTAAAGGCGGTAACGCTTCGGCAAATGCGGCTAAAAGTATTTATTCTTTTTTAATGGCGTAATAATTTAAATGCCAGTATGATCATGCCAAGCAAAAACAGTAATATAGATATTCGGTTAATACCATGCATAAATTTAACGGAGAAATTTTTTGGCGCATCCGGATCTTTTTTCTTCAGGTATAAATACTGCGCCACCTGGTTCCACACTCCCATAGTTATAAGTTTAGTTATGATAATAACATTTGAAACTTTATTTTGTTAAAAATGTTAAACGTTTGTTTTATCGTCAACCTTTAAGGCGGTTCTTGCGTATCTTTTATAAATCTATAAACATTTATTATGAAGAGTACATTTTTTATTGCAATAGTATTTTTATTTACCGCCTGTAATGCGCAAACAAAAAAGACAAACAGTGTCGCCGGCAAAAAGTTTACTGTTACAAAAACGGACGAAGAATGGAAGAAACAATTGAGTCCGCTTGCTTTTAATGTTACCAGGAAAGAAGGGACAGAACAGGCATTTACCGGTAAATATTGGGACAATCATGAAAAAGGAATTTACAGTTGCATCTGTTGCGGACAGGAATTGTTTAGTAGCGATACAAAGTTTGAAAGCGGTACCGGCTGGCCAAGTTTTTATCAGCCCCTCAACAAAACATGCCTGGTAGATGAATCGGATAATACATTTGGAATGGATCGTACAAAAGTTACCTGCAGCAGGTGTGGCGCACATTTGGGCCATGTGTTTGACGACGGACCAAAGCCAACCGGTTTGAGGTATTGCATGAATTCTGCATCATTGAATTTTACAAAAAAATAATGCGGCAATTTTACCTTGCTGGATTAACAACTTTGCAATAAATTTAGTTGGTACACAACTGGTAACTTTTCTGCAGCATGTGCGATGAGAATTTATTATAATGTTTATTGGTAAACAAATTAAGCGCTTAATTTTCGTACATTGTAAAAGATGAAAAAAATTGTACAAAAACACCCGCTGGCAATTCGTTGGTTTCACTGGATAAATTTTCCGGTGCTGGCCATTATGATCTGGAGCGGATTATTAATTTACTGGGCCAATGATATCTATCGCCTGGGATGGGGCAACACTACTGTACTTAAATTTTTTCCAGATTCATTTAACAAAGCGTTTAACATTCCATTTCGCCTGGCGGAAGGCATGAGTTTTCATTTTGTTTTTATGTGGCTGTTTTTTTTTAATGGCCTGTTATATGTGGGCTATCTTTTTTTCTCCGGCGAATGGAAACTGATTTTCCCCAATAAAAAATCACTCAAAGAAAGCTGGCAGGTTGTGCTGCACGATTTGCATATCCGCAAAGGCGTTCCTCCGCAGAAGAAATATAATGCGGCACAACGCATTGCTTACACCGCCGTTATTTTTATGGGGATGGGTTCTTTACTTACCGGCCTTGCCATTTATAAACCGGTTCAATTTAAAACCTTGTGTGCCCTGTTGGGCGGTTATGAGTGGGCACGAATAGAACATTTTACATTGACAATATTGTTCAGCCTTTTTTTTGTGGTACACATTGTTCAGGTATTGCTGGCGGGCTGGAACAATTTCAGGGGCATGGTAGCCGGCTTTGAAGTGGTTGCGGATGCAAAGCACCTTACGCCTTTTGAAGAAATACCAGCCGATACACCAATAGATGATTCACCGAAAAATATGTAGTTGTATGGTAAATGACCAGGAAAAAATAGTTTCATCAAAATATATACGCAATAGAACCATCACCTCTTTTGCGCTTTTCTTTTTATTGATTGTAGCGGGCCTGTTTTCCTGGCGATGGCTCACGCACCAGCCGGAAGATAACAGCGTACCGCGGCCTTTGAGAGCCGTGCTGAATGGCAATGAAAAATTTTTCACCAATTTTATTTACAGCCCGTCCAACGTTAGCAGGACGTATTCGCCTACCTATGCCGCCCCAAAAGTAAGGGTAAACGGAGATGATGGAATGGGGGAAGATTTTGACGTTACTGCCTGGAAATTGCAGGTGGTTAGAAGCCCGGGCGACACGTTATTTATTTCCCTGGACGAAATAAAGTCCCTGCCAAAAACAGATATCACTTTCGATTTTAAATGTATTGAGGGCTGGAGCCAGGTAACGCATTGGGCGGGTGTAAAATTCAGTGATTTTGTAAAAAAATATAACCTCACCAGCGAATGCGCCATGCAGTATGTTGGGTTAAATACTCCCGACAAAAAATATTATGTAGGCATTGATACCAGGAGCATTTTGCAGCCGCAAACCATATTGTGTTACGAGATGAATGGCAAGCCTTTGCCAATGAACCAGGGTTACCCGCTAAGATTAATTATTCCCGTAAAATACGGTATTAAACATTTGAAAAGGATTGGCACCATCTTTTTCAGCAATAGCAAGCCTAAAGACTATTGGTACGAACGTGGGTATGATTATTATGCCGGATTGTAGTAGAAGGCTATTGTATTCTGGTGCATCTCAAATTATCGCTTCACTTGTAATGCTGTCGCTGATGAGGACACACCGGACCTTTGACGGAAAGGGTTTTCGGTGATGGAGGATGTACCAGCCATGGTAGTAGCTGCCATTCAATAACTTTCCAAAAGTGTTCTATTCCGATTTCCCCTCCTACTAACACTAGTTACGATCCAGTTTTTCATCTTACTATTGAATATGTTAAGGAATATCTATTATTACATTGTGCCCAATAGTGTTGATAGTTGCAGTTGATTTGATCAGAAGTGCACTGGTTAATGAAATTCTCATAAAGTCCGTTATATTAAATTTCCATTGCCCCTGTGAAAAAACTTTTGCAATACATGTTTTGGCTTCATGTCCAAAGCGTTCATCATAACTGCAATTCTGAAACTTCAGCGTTACTTCATTGCCTGTACCTGCCAAGTATTCTGTTTCTATTAAACAGTGTTGTTCTGTTGCAGCATCTGTTTCAAGCTCACCATTTAACTTAAAAATATTTTGTATAAATGTGGCTGAACATGGTTCTCCATATTGTGCTCTTGGAGATAAGCCTGCAAAATTTCCTTTTGCATTTCTAAACGGCGTAAATATCCAGTTTACTTTTTTAAAAGTAAGTGCGTTCAACCTGTTTAAAGGCGTGGGTTGTGGCAGCATATTGAATGTGCTATTCCTGATCAGTCCGCCCAACTGATATAAGTTTGTAGATTTTTTAGTTTCAATGTTGTCTGCATCGAGAAAAATAGCCTGGCCTTTTGCAGCAAGATCAAACATATCACAAGCAATATTTTTTAGTTTCCAAAAGCTGTATCTATTTGCCCTTGTAATTGGATCTCCGGGTAATTTATGCCATTGGCTGCTGCCCTCTTCTGCCTCCAGTTTAAAGATGTTTGCATTTTGAATATCGACACTCTGTGCAAGTCCCGAAAATGATATAGTAGCTCTTTTATTGTTTATCCTGTTTTGACTGCTGATTTTATTTATTGATACTTTAGCTATATTGGGCCTGCAATAGCCTCTACTGATCCATATATCATCTGCATAACCACCATGTATAGTTCTGGTATTGTTGATAACTACGCTTTCAAAAGCCACAAAAATGGATTTACCAGGGTATGAATCGTGGTTATATTTCTCACCCGAAAAACCAAGCATAGCAGAATGCTCAATTTTTTCAGAAGGCATTACAGAAGGAAGCCCCTGGTTCCCCATATTACAATCAAATTCTACCCCTTCAATTTTTATGGTATCACGAATGATGACTGCATATTTATAGGTAGTAGTGATTTGAGTTTCCTTATTAACAGTTGTATATGTCCGCCAGTTTTGTATACCTGCCCATTCTGCATCTGTAGGCTTTGAAGGTATAAAAAATAACCCGTGATTACTATCGGAGTGAGCCAAATCAATTGCATTATCCGGCCGTTTGATTGTACTGAATTCGCCGGGATTTAATGTGCCTTTTATATATAAGCCATTTCTGCCAACAGGTATCTTCAGGCTCCGGCCGGGTTTAGTAAGATGAAGCCCTGGCATTAATACAATACGTTTATTATCCCTGTTTGCTTCGGCAATTGTATCTACAAGCTTATTTGTATCTGTGGATGGCCAAAGTTTTATTGGAAGCTGCATATAAAATATTTATGGGTTATTAAAAAGTTCAGGAAATAAATTAGAAGAGTAATTAATTAAGAAAGCCGGTTAAACCGAAATTTGATATTATACCAACTATTATCATCACTTAAATAGCCTCTCTGTTCTGTGTATTCGTTGGGCACTTTTTCATTACTCATTAATCTTACATCAATACCACCCGCCGTTGTGTAAATAGTTTTATCAGAATTTGCCAGTGGCTTCGGAATATTAATATTTGTCATCCTTCCAAGATCACTCACAGAATAAGCCAATGTATCCTGTATAATCAGGTCCGGTGCTGCCCAAAGAGAGTATATAAAATCGATTGCTGCGGTGAGTAATATAGCACACCCGAGAATTACATATCCGTAAAAACCGATTCCTACTAATTCTTTCAACGCAGCCACTGCAGCAGTGCTTCCGATAACAAGTTCCCATTGATCTTTTAACAAGTCAATAAAAATATCTGTCCATTCCATAATTTGATTCTTGTAAGCATCGTCATCGTCAATTTCGTACCCTACCACAGATAATATAACCCCGGCAATGGATTTACTATGAGAAAATAAAACAGTTTCCATAGCGCGGGTTTCTCCGGAATCTACATCACCAAACCTGTATTCATGCTGTTGCATACTGCCCATAGTTAAATCGGTAAAGAAAGGTACAGCGTTTATTTTTATACCAACTTCGTCAGAGCCTGTCCAATTTTGTGTTCCTGTTTCATCTTTTGCCCATAAACTTTCTGATGCTATCTGAAAGCGTGCAGTAGTAGGGGGTATAACTTCTATATACTGGACATTGGAATATAATTCATTCCCAATGCCACGGCCTGTAACTCCCGAATTATTTGGAAAAAACACAAAAAATTCAAATATGCCGGGGGCCGTATCCGGAGGAATAGTAAAAAATATTTTATCGCTTACCCTTTTGTCGTTTATTAATTTTTGGGTTCCGTTTGCAGTTTTATAAACAGGAGTGGTAATATCTCCATAAACAAACGCTTTTAATTTTTTAAAACCCGCTGATGAGCCTTTTTTTCTGATATGTATTTTGGCATCTATATTAAAAAAATTTACGCCCGTTAGGGTTACTGATGTTCCACTTTGCACTTCCAGCACCCGCAGGCAAACATTATCAATGCCATGGCCATCGCAAGGTTGTTTTTGAATTTTGCAATCCCATTTTACGGTATTGCCAACTTCTCTTGGTGTACACACCTGTTGATATTCTTCCGGTAGAAAATTTTTTGCTTTTAAAAAAGGAACGTAATCGTTGGTTCGGATATCATTTATTTTAAAAATATGAACCTGGTTAGGGTAAACGTCGTCTCCTCCTGGTGGGAATGTAATTAATCTTACTTTACCAGGTCTTTCAACCAATCCTGCAGCCTGGTTTCCTAAAGCCATTCCACTTACCATACTTCTCAGTTCTTCTGCAAACCCTTTTGCCACGGTAGTAATGGAAGTTGGCTTATTCGGGTCTTGCATAATGTCTTTTACACACTTCCCCTTGCGTTTTGCAGGAAGTGCTTTAAATGTTTTTGCAGTTCGTGTCATTATTTCTTTGGAACCTGCAG
>JANYFI010000094.1 GCA_025362765.1 Ferruginibacter sp.
GTAACCAGTACACCGCTTAGCTGAAGCATTCGCTTAACGCCAATTTGGTGGCCAACATGTCAGCAATAAAACGTCCGGTTGCCATCGAACCCATAAATGCGATGTAACCAGCTGTTCTCAATGATCCTGTGACGTGCAACACTTTATCAAAATACACGCTACTCCAGTCAAACATGGGGCCTTCGCAAACCAGTGATCCAAAAGCTATCAGCCCTAATTTAAAAATAGCCTTATCTGGTTTTGCAAAAAAAGTTTGTTTTGTGCTATTTCTGTTTGCAGGCAGAGCATATTTGCAGGTCGCTGCGATAAGCAGTGCTGCTGCTGCAGCAATGAAGCAAAAATGTTGAAAAGGAGATAACCTCAGCGCAATCATGCCTGTACTCAAGGCGGCGCCAGTGAATCCGGCAAGGCTCCACAAGCCATGAAAGGATGCCATAATAGAACGCCCATAAGCAGCTTCTACACCAATGGCCTGGGTATTGATGGAAATATTCAGCAGGTTGCCACAAAAACCAAATGAAAATAACGCAAGTGAAAGCTGCCAGGTAACCGAAGCGAGGCCAAGCAACAACAACATGGAAGGATATAAAGCGGCGGCGGCAATCATTACTTTTTTACTTCCATACCTGGATACAAGAAAGCCGGCCAGTGGAAGTCCGGTGATTAATCCTGCGTGAAGCGAAAGCAGCAAACTGCCAAGGCCTGCGTCGCTTAGGTGCAGGTGATTTTTAATATCGGGAATACGGCTTGCCCATGAAGCAAATACAAAGCCTGCAATAAAAAAAATACGCTTACTGCGATGCGATAGATTCTGTTGGTGGAAACCGGAATTGATGTAGCCATTCTAAAAAATGGGGTGAAAAAATTATGCAAACTGTTTCCATACCTGGTCTACGTTTTTTGAAGTATTGATCAGGGACACCAGTTGATTAATGACACCTTCTACCAAGGCGTCAGGGCAGCTTGCTCCACTGGTTAATAAAACTTTAATGGGTTGCTTTGCGGGCATAAAGCCGCTGGTGACAGTTTCTTTTTTTGAATGAAAATTGTAATGCAGAATTTCATCAGAAGATATTATTTTTTCTTCGCTGCTTATGAAATAAGTCGGCAGCTTTTCTTCGCAAAGCTCTACCAAATGAGATGTATTACTACTGTTATAGCCGCCCACAACAATAGCGAAATCTGCAGGTGTTTGCAGCAGGCCATACACTGCAGTCTGGTTATCGTTGGTGGCGTAGCAAAGGGTATCCCTTGTGTCTGCAAAATGAGTATCGATGGTAGTGGCTGTTAAAGCATATTTTTCCATCATTACCTGGCGTAAAAAATCGGCAATGGCCTGCGTATCGCTGGCGAGCATGGTAGTTTGATTTACCACACCAAAGCGCTGCAGGTCTTTGGTAATATCAAAATCTGCAGAAAACCTTCCGGCAAATTCTGTATAAAATTGGCCGGAAGGTTTTTCTCCGGTGATATACTGGCTAAGTGAAATTGTTTCCTGCATATCGTTTACCACTATTGTCGGCGTATTATAAGCAGCATGCGAAAAGGTTGCCCTGGTTTCTTCGTGCGCCGGTTTTCCATGTACCACTACACTGTAGTTGTTGGTGGCAATTTGTTCACTGCGGTTCCATACTTTTTCTACAAAGGGGCAGGTGGTATTGTATTTTTCAACCGGTATGCCAATTACTTTTAATTTTTCTTCAATGGACAGCGTGGTGCCAAAGGCGGGTATAATTACAACGTCGTCATTTGTAAGGTTGTCAAATGGTACTATTTGGTTACCGCTGGTATCCTGTAAAAACTGCACACCTCTTTGCAGCAGGTCTGCATTTACCTGCGGATTGTGTATCATTTCGCTTAATAGAAAAATACGCTTACCTGGATTTTCGTCAATCGTTCTGAAGGCGATGTCTATGGCATTTTCAACACCATAACAAAATCCAAAATGGCGGGCTAAATAAATTTGGAGGCTGCCAAAATCGAGCAAGGATGGTGTAAAATCTTTTTTCATCTTATCTTCCTGCCTGCGTTTGTTTTTAATGGCAGCAATTAACGGGCTGCGGTAAATGATGGGAACATTAAATTTTTTCATTACTGCAAAGGTACAGGTTTAGACTTTTTTTATGACCGCTTTTATGGTTGACAACTGATGCTAAGAAGGCGGATATATTGACATTTTTATATTGAAAGTTGTCACTGAAAATACACCAGCAGTACAACCACGTGGTATAATGAGCAATCTGTCTTATTTTTGACCTTATTCGATTGCTTGCAGGTTTGTACAATTTTATTTATCCGAAAAAATAAATGACGATTATGAGTTTTAAAAAAGCCGCCTGGATTAACAATACTGATGTGTACGAAGTAAATACCCGTCAATACACGCCGGAAGGAACTTTTAATGCTTTTGCAAAGGAGTTGCCGCGATTGCAGCAGATGGGCGTATCAACGCTTTGGTTTATGCCGGTAACACCCATTGCACAACAAAATAAAAAAGGAAGTTTAGGCAGTCCATATGCCTGCAGCGATTATACTGCCATCAATCCCGAATTTGGTACCATGGAAGATTTCAAAAACCTGGTTAAACTATCGCATAGTATGGGGTTTAAAGTAATCATTGATTGGGTAGCCAATCATACCGGCTGGGATCATGTATGGACAATAACCCATCCTGATTACTTTAAAAAAGAAGACAATGGTGACTTTAAAATTGCCAGTGGCATGGATGATATCATTGAACTGAATTATCAAAACCCGGCTTTAAGAAAAGCTATGATTGACGCCATGGAATTTTGGGTAAGGGAATGTGATATTGATGGTTATCGTTGCGATCTGGCTTTTTGGGTTCAACTCGATTTTTGGCTGGAAGCCAGGACTGCACTCGAAAAAATAAAAACACTTTTTTGGCTGGCAGAAAGCGATCCATTGGATAATCCCGATTATTACCAGGCTTTTGACGCCTGCTATACCTGGACCTGGATGCATAAAACAGAAGAATTTTATAAGCAGGGACAAAATAAATATTTGTTAGATGAAGTAATGCACCGGTACGATACCAATGGCGGTCCTGATGCTATTCCATTATGGTTTACAAGCAACCATGATGAAAATACCTGGAACGGTACCGAGTATGAAAAGTATGGTGATGCAGCTAAAGCCCTTGCGGTATTTAGTTTTACCAGAAACGGCATTCCACTTATTTACAGTGGTCAGGAATTACCGAATCAAAAACGGTTACAGTTTTTTGATAAAGATACCATTGAATGGACGGGTAAAAATGAACTACAGATTTTTTATACAATACTGCTGGGGATTCATAAAAATAATCCTGCCCTGCGTGCCGGGGATCCGGCTGTAACAACCTACCCATTGGGCATAAATAATGGTGATAAGGTGATGGCTTACCTGCGAAAAAATGGCGAACGCCAGGTATTGGTAATATTAAATTTTAGCAGCGAACCCATCAGTTGCAGTCTGCAGGATGACCACCTTACCGGAAAGTTTACCAATGTATTTAATAAAATGTCAGAAGATTTTACTGGATTAAAAATTGTTGAATTGAAGGCATGGGAATATCTTGTTTATGAAAAATAGCAAATTGAAATAACATGAAAATAGTTGCAAAAAATGTTGCCGTCTGTGTGTTGGTTTTTTTTATTTTTAGCATGGCCTCAGGTCAAAAAAGGGCAGCCATTCAAGTCGTAAAAAATCACTCAGGAAAGAAAGTGGATATTCTTGCCAATGGTAAAATATTTGCCAGTTTTTTATTTCCAGATTCACTGGAGAAACCAGCGCTGTTTGATATACACACGGCTGGTGGCATGGTTGTTACCCGGGGGTATCCATTAAAACCACAACCAGGAGAACCCAACGATCATCCGCACCATATCGGTATGTGGTTTAATTTTGAAAATGTAAACGGGCTGGATTTTTGGAATAATTCTTTCGCCATACCGGCGGAAAAAAAACATGCCTATGGATGGATAAAAACCGATCGAATAGAGCAGGCGACGAGTGGTGAAAAAGGTATTTTATCCTATCATGCCAATTGGGTAAACCAGCAAAACAATACCTTGTTGGAAGAAACGACCCGGTTTGAATTTAGCGGTACGGATCACCAGCGCATCATTGACAGGGTAACAGTTTTAAAAGCTGATATGCCCGTAGTTTTTACAGATGCCAAGGACGGTTTAATGGGGATAAGACTGGCACATGCCCTTCAAATGCCCACGGATAAAGATCAGTATTTTACAGATGACAAAGGCAACGAGACTATAGTGAAAGCTGGTACAGATAATATTGCCAGGGGAAACTATGTTTCCAGCGAAGGTAAGATGGGGGATAGTGTTTGGAGTACGCGGGGCAGGTGGTGCAAGGTGTATGCACCAATGGGAAAAGATTCCGTAAGTGTTGTGATAATTGATCACCCCGAAAATCCTAACTATCCTACTTATTGGCATGCCCGCGGATACGGTTTGTTTGCAGCCAATCCATTGGGCGAAAAGATATTTACCAACGGGCAAAAAGTTAAAAACCTTTCTCTTAAAAAAGGGGAAACCGTAACGTTCAGGTACAGGGTAATCATTGATGAAGGAATGAATTCCATGCCTATAAAGACAATCAATCAACAGGCAGATCAGTTTGCCCGTACGAGATAACGATTGCGCATTGACGAGCAAACAAATTTTGTTGAAGCATTTATAAAAGGAGAGTAGCAGCAGAATTGTGGGGGTGTAGTCCTTGGTTATGGTCGGTACATATCTTTCAATTTGTAAAACAATTGGCAGACAATGGATAAAAAAATGTCAGGTAGGCAGCTATTGCAGATAACAACCTTTTTTTTGGTGCTGAATTTTATCGTCTTCCCTTATTATGTCTTTTCCAAACCGCAACAAATGCTCATCAAAAAAACTTCCTATTATGTTGCGGCAACTGGCAACGATGAAAATGAAGGAACGCCTGAACGTCCATGGAAGACGATCAAAAAAATAAATGCAACCGATTTAACGCCCGGCGACAAATTTTTTTAAATGGCGGGGATATTTTTAACGGTTCGTTACTACTGGATAGATTAAAGATGGGTTAGCTGATGCGCCCATAACAATAGCTAGTTATGGAAAAGGCAGCGCCATTTTGAATGCAGGGTACGCAACAGCCATCACAATGAAAAACACCCGGTTTATTCAAATACAAAATTTACAGTGTGTTGGTAGCGGAAGAAAAAGTGGTAACAGCGGAGATGGTGTTTTCATTGATAGCAGCAGCAATATCTCCCTCGCCGGATTGGACAGTGGAGGATTTCGGAATGCAGGTGTATCTGTTTATGCTTCCTCTTTTATAAGCATTGCCAATGCTGTTACGCACGACAACGGTTTTGCCGGGATTTCGGTTTCTGGCATTTACCAAAAAAAAGAAAGTTGCAGCAATATTTACATAGGCCATTGCGAAGCAGCTAATAATCCAGGCAGCCCCGTAATACTGAATAATCATAGCGGCAATGGAATTATTGCCGGTAATTGCAGTAAGGTTATGATTGAATATTGTACAGCCACCAATAACGGTTGGGATATGCAGCGAAAAGGCAATGGCCCTGTAGGCATCTAGTGTTATGAGGCGGACAGCGTAACCATTCAGCACTGCATTGCTTACCGCAATAAAACTTCTGCAGGTGGCGGCGATGGAGGAGGTTTCGATCTCGATGGCGGCGTTGCGAATTCTGTTATTCAATATTGCTTTTCTTACGAAAACGAGG
>JANYFI010000105.1 GCA_025362765.1 Ferruginibacter sp.
GCCCAGCTTTGCACAATTGCATCCAGACCAATTTGGCAACTATCCTAACAATCAGTTTGGGGCATCCAATCCGTTGCAAACAATTGCTTTAATGACCAACAATGAATCCGTTAACCGCTTTATAACCGGCCTTAACCTGGATGCGATTTTGCAGAAAAGTAACAGCAGCATCACCAGGTTAATCGCAAGGGGCGGCTTTGATTTTTATAATCTTGAAACCAATGCTTTGTTTCCAGGTAATCTGCAGTTTCAGGCAGTTAACAAGGGTACTTCCATACAGGGAGGAACAAAAAATCTCAGCACCAATTACATCGCTTCTCTTGTAAATACTTTCACGCCTTCTGATAAATTATCGTTTACAACTTCTGCCGGTATTACAAGAGAAACAGGAGATTACAACAATTTACTAAATGTGGCCACGCAGGTTATTTCAGGCCAGTCAAATGTTGACCAGGCGGGCGCTTTAACAGCAACACAATTCAGGGCCAAGTATCAGAATGACGGGGTGTTTGTGCAGGAAGAAGCAGTTATAATAGATGCCATCACTTTAACTGGTGGTGTTCGTTTTGACCGCTCGAGCAACAACGGCGACGCCAATAAATATTATACTTATCCCAAAGCCGGCGTATCGGTTAACCTTACCAGTTTGGGCCTGGTGCAAAAAGGATTGTTTGATAATATTAAATTAAGAGCTGCTTACGGACAGGCTACCAATGTGCCTGCTTACGGCAGTAAGTTTACATCGTTGGCGGTATCAAATATTGCGGGTAACCCCGGTTTATTGGTAAATACACAACGTGGTGATGCCTCCATAAAACCAGAAAGACAAACAGAACTGGAAGCTGGAATTGATTTTAGTTTATTGAATGGAAAACTGGCTTTTGAATTTACTTACTACAACAAAAAAATATACGACTTCCTGATGCTTGCAGGGCTGCCTACATCTTCCGGCTTTTCTAACAAATGGGTAAATGCGGGAGACTTACGCAATAGGGGTGTTGAACTGGGCGTAAAAGCAAGCCCCATTACTTCAAAAAACATTAGCTGGACAACATCCGTTAATTTCTGGCTCAACAAATCATTGGTTACAAAATACACTATCACACCGGTTCCGCAGGGATCATTTGGTTACGTGCTTGGTTCCTTTCAAATTGAGCAGGGTAAATCAGCTACACAAATTGTTGGCCTTAATGGCGCAGGTGTAGGTGTGTTGGGCAATGCAGAACCAAAGTTCCAGATGAATACTTATAACGAAATTACCTTTCACAATAAATTAAGCCTGCGCTTTTTAATGCATTGGAAAAAAGGTGGCGATAATGTAAACCTTACCTACCTGCAAAACGATTTTGGGCAAACCTCGCCTGACTTTGATGCGATGACCATTAAGGCAGGCACGCCAAACGGTATCTATCGTATTTCCCAGGTGGGAAGTTCGGCAAAAGTTTTTGTAGAAGATGCCAGTTATTTGCGGTTAAGAGAAATAGGATTGTATTATTCTTTCAACAAATTACCTACTCATTTAATTATTAAAAATATCAGGGTAGGTGCTTCGCTGAACAATTACCTTACTATTACAAAATACAAATCGTACGATCCTGAAGTATCCAATTTTGGAACAGGTTTTTCATCCGGTGTAGATGTTGATCCTTACCCGGCATCTAAACGGGCCTCTTTACATATTTCGATAGATTTCTAAAAAGTAGTTAAAGAAAAACGGATCAATTTTATACAACGCAATTAAAAATATTAAAATGAAACACAGTAAATATATATACACAACCATTGCAATGGCGGTGGTTATTTTCTTATCGGCCTGTAAAAAAGATTACGGCAATTTAAACAGTCCTACTATTGAGGAATTTTTAGGCAATTCATCCAAAAGCGAATTAAATAACCTGGTGAGTGGTACCGAATCTGGTATGCGAAACAGCATCGCTTTTTACCTGGATGATGTAGGAATTATCGGCAGGGAAGGATACCGCTTTTCAGGCTCAGAGCCCCGCTATGTTACAGACCTTTTAGGAGCAAATGATGCTACGCTAAGCAGCAGTAATTTTTATATCACCAGTCCCTGGGATGCCCGTTACAGGGTTGTAAAAAATTGCAATACACTTATTCTGGCCGCCACCAACTCCACCTTAATCAGCGGTGCTGAAAAAAGTGGTTACATCGGTTTTGCAAGAACAATTAAAGCCTACCAGTTATTAATGAACCTTAATCTTACCTACACAAAAGGGATAAGAATAAATGTAACCGATCCTGATAACTTAGGTGCTTTTGTTAATTATGATGATGGGCTAACTGCCATAGCATCGGTGCTGGATTCGGCCAAAACAGATTTAGGAAACGCTGCCGTAGTATTTCCGCTTGCCGGCTTTGATGGTTTGAATGATGCGCCCGGCCTCTTAAAAGTAAACCGTGCCATTGCAGCCCGTGTTGCCGCGTATCGTAAAAGATGGCCTGATGTATTGACTGCATTGAACGAATCTTTTTTTGATGTAACCAAAGATTTTTACCTGGGTGTTAACCATGTGTTTGGCACAGGATCCGGTGATCAGTTAAACCCCATGTTTATTCCCAAAAATCAGAATGGAGAAGTGAGGGTGGCACATGCTTCGTTTGCCACCGACATACAAGCGGGTGATGACAGAATTGCTAAAACCTCGCTTAGAAATACTACCGCTTCACTCAATGACCTCAGCAGCGACAGGGATGTGTGGGTGTACACTACAAGTACAGCACCTTTGCCCATTATAAGAAATGAGGAGTTGATATTGTTATATGCAGAAGCAAAAATAAATACCGGTGCTTTTCCGGATGCTGTTACCGCATTGAATACAATAAGGCTGGGCCACAATCTTGCGGCTTATTCCGGAGCCTCCACAACAGACGCCCTGATAACAGAGTTGCTGTACCAGAGAAGGTATTCACTTTTTTATGAAGGCCATCGCTGGATTGATTTGCGCAGGTACAATAAACTGGCCGACTTACCAATTGACAGAGCCGGGGATGATGTATGGACAGAATTTCCTTTACCGATATCAGAACAATAATTGAATGGATAATTTTTCAATTGATAATGGATAATTAATCAGTAGCTGGCCGCAATAATGAATGACACCGATTGCGGATTGGTTAACCTTGTATTTCATTATCAATTGAAAAATTATCCACTATCCATTCCTTAATACTTCAAAATTTAATACTCAAACAATGGCGCATATTGATCTGCAAAATGATTTCCCCGGCATTCGTGGCCCGATGGCTTTTAGCCCTGAAACGGCCAAACCGTTAAATGAACTGGCTGAAGTATTGCTCAGGAGCGATAACAGTTTAAGCCGTGGTGAAAGAGAATTAATCGCTACTTACGTTTCTTCTTTAAATGATTGTTTTTTTTGTCAAAGCGTTCATGGAGGTTTGGCACAACATTACCTGACATGTAATACCAGTTTGATTAATGCAGTTAAAAAAGATTATTTGAACGCCAACATTTCTGACAAAATGAAAGCCCTGCTATGGATAGCCTCAAAAGTACAACAGGGCGGAAAAAATGTAAGGTCTGAACAAATTGATGCCGCTAAAATTTGTGGGGCTACAGACAAAGAAATACACGACACCGTATTGATAGCGGCGGCCTTTTGCATGTTTAACCGGTATGTGGATGGTCTGGCCACATGGGCGCCGGATGATGAAATGTACTATATTGAAAGGGCTAAGCAAAGAGCTGAGGAAGGCTATGCAGGGTATGATGCAAGCAAATAATTAATTGCTTAAAAGTATCGAACCGTTGAATGAATAAAAACGAACATAAAACAAAAGAACATGAAAAAAATATTTTACCTCGGCTTCTTTGGCCTGTTGGTTTTTGAAATACTCAACGTGTACCTAATTATGCCCATGCCCGGCAGTCAGCGGATGAACAGCATTGATACCGCTTATTTTTTATATCAATGGCGTTGGATTTTCCGTGGCCTTTTTGCTGCCGCTTTGGTGATTGGTTTGTTCGGCACCCACTGGAAACGCAAATGGACAGTGGCTGTTCCCCTTGTAATTTTAGCAGCCGTAATTTACATGGCCAACTTTAACATGGCGGCAGACCACATGTTTTACAAACCCAATACGGTGGTAATGGAAACGGCTGCCAGCAATAAAGTTGACAGTAACCGGTTGGTAATTGGCGTAGTAAACAATGGCGAAGCAAAAGCTTATCCCATCAGGTTTTTAGGATACCATCACCAGGTGCAGGACATAGTTGGTGGCAAACCTTTGCTGATTACTTACTGTACCGTATGCAGAACTGGCCGTGTATACGAGCCAATCGTAAACGGCAAACCAGAACAATTTCGCCTGGTAGGCATGGATCATTTTAACGCCATGCTGGAAGATGCCACTACAAAAAGCTGGTGGCGCCAGGCAACCGGCGAAGCCATTACCGGCAAACTAAAAGGCCAAAAACTACCTGAGTTTTTCAGCACACAAACTTCCTTAACAGAATGGCTGGCATTAAATCCAGCTTCACTGGTGATGCAGGAAGATCCCTCTTTTAAAAACGAATACGATACCACCGGCAAATTTGAAAGCGGCAAAAGCACCAGCAAGCTGACAGGTACAGATAGTCTTAGCTGGAAAGATAAATCATGGGT
>JANYFI010000156.1 GCA_025362765.1 Ferruginibacter sp.
TCCGGATCTTCTTTAAGGCTATCGGTGATGGTTACGAAAGCAAAGGAAATAATAACAATAAAAAATAAGGCGCCAAATTTTTTCATGTTTCAATTTAAGTAAATAACATTTTATATTGTTGATGTGTTTAAAGCGCTGCCATCATTAGCTTCGATGGTGTATTGGGCATTGTAGGTTTTTAACATTTCCTTCAAATCATCCAGCGTATTTATTTCATCGGGTTTTTTATCGGTACGCCAACGGCTCATCCGCGGAAAACGTAATGCCACGCCGCTTTTATGGCGATTGCTAGCGGCAATCCCTTCAAATGCAATTTCAAAAACGAGCGCTGGTTTTACAGTGCGTACCGGTCCAAACTTTTCTAAGGAATTTCTTTTTACAAAATTATCAACCTGTGCAAATTCTTTGTCCGTAAGCCCGCTATAAGCTTTTGTAAACGGGATTAGTTTGTCGCCATCTTTTACGGCAAACGTGTAATCCGTATATAAGTTGCTCCTGCGGCCGTGCCCTTTTTGTGCATATATCATTACGGCATCAATTGTAAGCGGGTCAATTTTCCATTTCCACCAATCGCCTCTTTTACGGCCAACCTGGTAAGGCGAGTCTTTTCTTTTTAGCATAATGCCTTCGCTGCCCATATCCCTGGAGCCTGTCCTCACTTCCCGTAATTCATCCCAATTTGTAAAGGGGATTACCGGCGAAATATGCAATGCGGGATGATGGATGTTGCCGATAATTTCTTCCAGCAATGCCCTTCTTTCTACCATCGGCCGGTAACGGATATCTTCGCCCAAATACTCTAATAAATCATAAGCTATAAAACCTACGGGCGCTTCTGTCAATTGTTTTTTGGTGATGTTTTTTCTGCCTATCCTTGTCTGCAAGGCGGCAAATGGCAAAGGCCTAAAAATGCCATCTTGTGCAGGTGCAGCAAGGCTGATGATCTCGCCATCTATCACGGTTCCTTCTGGTAACATATTTTTAAATTCGTTGTACTCTGGAAACTTTTCTGTCATCAATTCTTCGCCTCGGCTCCATACAAAAAAATCGTTGTTGCGCTTGATGATCTGCCCTCGTATGCCATCCCATTTCCACTCTGCCTGCCATTGGTTTTCCTCTGCCAAACTCTTTAAATCTTCTTCTACAGCATAGGCTAAATAAAATGGGTAAGGCTTCGAAAAGTCAGTATTGGCGGCATCTTCGCTTAATAAATTATCAAAGGCAGTTTCTGCCGGGTCCCAATTGCCACTAATGCGGTGGGCAATGATAGAAGGCGAAATATCCACCGATTTTGCCAGCGCATTCACCATCATTTTTTGCGAAACGCCGATGCGAAAACCGCCAGTTATCAGCTTGATAAACACAAACTTTTCATTGCGGCCCATCTGTTGCCAGCTATCTATAATAAATTTTTTTTTTACTTCGTCTGCTTCCTTTTCAATACGGATAAATGTTTCTAAATAATAAGATAAAGTGTGTTCGGAAGTAAAGGCCGTACGGTGTTCGGGCTCTGGTAATAATAAGGCGATTGTTTCGCCAAGGTCGCCAACGGTATGGTAGCATTCATCAAACAACCATTGCGTAATGCCGATAATTTCTCTGCACCAGCCCTGCAAAATAGTTGAGTTAATAATACGCTTGGGGCGCCGCCCGCTAAAGATGGCTATCACCCATGTCTTGTCTTTATCTGCCGCTACGGCAAAATAATTTTGCAAGGCTTTTAGCTTATCATTTGTTTTTGTGCTGGTGCCTAAAACATTTACCAGATCTGCAAATTGCTTCATACATTTTCTTCGTTTATGATGGCTGTATTATCTGCTTGGTCTTCTATAATGGCTTCGGTTTTATTGTCTTCTTCTTCGCCGCCGTACTCTGTTTTTACTTCGCCAGCTTCTATGCCCTGCTCATTTAAGTAGCGGCTAAAAGCTGCCTGAAAGCCATGCGTGGCGAACACTTTTTCAGCGCCGGTGGCTTTTACGGCTTGCAATAACCCCTCCCAATCCGCATGGTCGCTTAGGGCGAAACCGGCGTCTGTATTGCGCCTGCGGGCATTGCCCCGTACCTGCATCCAGCCGCTGCAGGTGCCTACGCTGTAGGGGTAAAATTTTTTCATCCATGGCGTGCCGTCTGCGCTGGGTGGCGCTATTACTATGTTTCCAACCATATCCTCTTTAGGTGTTTCGGGCGTTACCCTTATAACTTCCGGTAAATTCCAGCCGCTGTTTACCAATGCCTGGTGTACGTTCCAAACGGCACCGTGTACGTAGACTGGCAGCCCCATTTTAGATAAAGGCATTAGCACCCGTTGCGCTTTGCCTAAACTATACGCAATCAGCACGCTTGTTTTTTTATCTTCTTTATTTTGGGCAACCCAATTTTTAATATCGTCAAAAATATCGGCTTGTTTTTTCCATTTGTAAATGGGCAGCCCAAAGGTAGATTCTGTTATAAATACATTGCACTTTACGGGTTCAAAAGAGCCGCTTATGCCATCGTTTTCGGTTTTATAATCGCCGCTGGCAACCCATACTTCGCCGTTGTATTCAACCCTTATTTGGGCGGCGCCAATGATGTGTCCTGCGGGATGAAGCGATACTTTTACGCCATCTATAAATACCGGTTCGTTCCAGTTTACGCTTTCGTACACGTTATCGCCTAAGCGTAGCTGCAATAAGGGTTTGGTAAGATGGTGGCACAAATAATACTTGCTTCCAGGGCGTGCATGGTCGCTGTGTGCGTGGGTAATGATGGCTTTATCTACCGGCTTCCAGGGATCGATATAGAAGTTGCCCTGGCGGCAGTATAGGCCTTTGTCGGAAAATTCTATTAATGCCATTATTTTTATAGTTGCCCCGTCTCCTAAAGAGGGGTTATTTTACGACCCTACTTTTTTAGGAAGAGGTATTTAAACTTATTAATTTATTACCTACTGTTATTTGATATGCTCTAAAGTTAGTTATGTAAGATCCCTGAAAAACTGAAGTACAAGTGTGTGGATTCCTTACCCTCCAACAATAGTTTCCAGACTCTGCCAAATCATAAACCTCTTCAATATAAATGTGCTTGAACCCTCCTTCGGAGAGCAGGGAGGCTTGAATTCCCCTCCTTGCCAATCTGCATAGTTCAGTAATGTTCATTATAGCTGCTGTCTTTTGTACAAATGTGCGACGCCACCGCAGTTGCACATAGCTGCTGTATTGGTTGGGGCAACAAAAAACCATATTTTGAAACTACACCCATTACATTAACTAACCATTGTCTTTTTATTACTACGGCAACGGTCGCTGCAGTACTTTACTTCTTCCCAATTTTTCTGCCACTTTTTACGCCAGGTAAATGGAAGGTTGCAAACAATGCAAATTTTAGTTGGCAGATGTTGTTTTTTGTGCGTCATTGCTATAAATAAAAAGGTTATTATACTTACAAATAAGCGGGCATATTGTTGTGCCTGCAAAAAATACATACCACGCAAAAAGCCCGCTGGTACGGGCTTTACAATTAATTATATGGTGGTACGCATTACCAGGCTTTGCTGGTTGCACCGTTCATTATTTTTACGAAATATAAATGCTTGTTCTCAAAATAATCTGGAAAATTGGCGTCTTTTTTTAGCATTACCGGCCTAAAATTGTAGTCGGAAAAAACTTTAAAGCCTTTGTCGTTTAAATGGTTCATCACATCGCCGGGGTATTTCGTTACCAGTTTTGTAAAAAGATACGTGCATTCGAACCCTTTAAAAACCATATCGGTCGCTTTGTTTTTATATTTTTTTGTGTAGGCGCTATTCAGCATTTTACTATAGGCATCCCACTTGGTGTTAAAGTACGGCGTAGTAAAATAGACTGGAAAATCTTCGTACATATCCTTCTTCACTAGTGCCTTAAAATTATCCCAGTTAGGCATGCCTAATAAAGTAATGGGGTAGGTTTCATGCAGCTCGTAACAGGCGGCGGTAAGGTTAGTGGCAAAAGTTTCATCGAGCGAGCCGCCGATTATAACGGTTTGCCGGTTACTATCCAGCTTGTTCCTGATAAGCCCTGGCGAAACAGTGCTATCAAAGTTTAATGTTTGTATATCCAGCAGGGGCTTGCCTTCCTGCCCGTTTATTTGTTTAAAATAGGCGGCCACTTTATCTTCCTGCGGTCCTTTTTGGCGGCAAAGAAAAATTTTATCGGTGCCATGGTTTTGTATTAGGTAGCTAAAGATGGCTTCGCAATGCGCTTTTAAAGTAGAGTTGACAACCACTAAAAAAGGGTTGGCTGTAACGCCGCCATCGTTGGGGTAAGTGGCGGAAATAAAAGGGATATTTTTTGAGAAGGCAAAATCTGCCAATTGCTTAAATTCATTATCTTTAACAGAGCCGATTATGATATCGAGCTTATCCAGTTTTTTATTAGCTATCAGTTGTGCTACATTTTCTGTGTAGGATTTTGTATCATAAATATAGGCGTCTACATTTCCTTTTTCAATATCCATAGAATCCAGCGCTATTTGTGCGCCATGGATAAACTCCAGCCCAGGCGTCATAAATTTTGGGATGGCATCTTTAAAGCGGATAGTGCCGGTATTTGTAAAAATAGTATCCAGGTAAAGAGGCGCAAAAATACCTACGTTATAAGTTTTGCTAACCCTAATGTTGGCAGTATTGCTTTGTGCGTTGG
>JANYFI010000228.1 GCA_025362765.1 Ferruginibacter sp.
ATCATGTCTTCATAATCATTATTCTGCGACAGTTTGCCTTTGTATTTGATGGTATATTCAAAAGCGACATCACTGCCTTCGCCCAATCTTCCCGGAGCTGCCTCCACATTTTGATCCTGTATGGCACTCACCACTTCCTGAACGGAAAGATTGTTGGCGGCTAACCGGTCAGGTTGCAACCAAATGCGCATCGAATATTCTTTTCCACCAAAAGTGCCGGCTTCTGCCACGCCGGGAATACGTTGTAACTCAGGAATAATATTGATCTTGACATAATTTTGAAGAAATTTTTCATCATAACTGGTGTCGGTGCTATAGAAAAGGGTGTAATTGATATCGCTGTTTTGCTGTTTCTGCGTGGAGATGCCTGCCAGCACTACTTCGCTGGGAATTTGACTCACTACTTTATTTACCCGGTTTTGAACATTTATCGCAGCAAGATCTGGATTGGTTCCTTGTTTAAAAAAAATATTGATTGACATGCTGCCATCATCCCCGGAGGACGACGTCATATAGGTCATATTTTCAACGCCGTTAATAGCCTCTTCCAGTGGCGTAGCAACTGTTCTGGCTACCACCTCGGCATTGGCACCTGGGTAGCCGGCCTGTACACTTACAGTGGGAGGAGCAATTTCGGGAAACTGTGTTACCGAAAGCGATTTGAGAGAAATTAATCCCAGCAGCGTCAATATGATCGAAATAACAGTAGAAAGAACCGGTCTTTCAATAAAAGTCTTTAACATCGGTACAATTTTGAAACGTGTAATGGACGCTGTACAATTACATGGGGCGTGCTATCAGTAAACTATCCAGTGACATAGGCGAAGGTTGAATTACGCCCCCGTCATTCAGGTTGTCGATACCTGAATAAACAATGCGGTCACCTGCCGATAAGCCGCCGGAAACCAGGTAATAATTTCCTGATCTGCCTGCTACCTGTATGCCCTTGGTTTTTACTTTATTGCTATCCATCAGTTGATACACAAATATTTTATCCTGTAATTCAAAGGTAGATTCCTGGGGAATAACAAGGCCCGCCGCCTGCTGAATAGTGATACGTATACGACCAGTACTACCAGAACGCAATACGCCTCCGGGGTTGGGGAAACTCGCCCTGAATGGAATGGATCCTGTACCGTTGCCAAACTGTCCGGCTACTATTTCCACCCGTCCTTTTACGGGGTATACGCTGTTATCAGCCAGTATAAGTTCTACAGGCGGCAGGTTTTTTATTTTTTCTTCTATTGTCTTGCCCGGGTAGTCGGTTTTAAATTGTAAAAAGGCCGTTTCACTCATGGAAAAATACGCCCGCATGTCCAACACTTTCGAAATATTGGTTAATTGGTCTACGCTGGTGGGGCCAACAAGGCTGCCAGTTTTATAATGAATCCTGCCGATGTAACCATCCACTGGTGCTTTTATTAACGAGTAGCTTAAGTTAATATCAGCATTGCCTACCTGGGCTTTTGCCTGGGCAACTGTTGCAGATACCGCATCATAATTTGCCTGCGCTGTTTTTAGCTGGATGGGAGATATTACATTGTTGGCAACCAACGGCTGCAGTTTGCCAACATTGATGGCAGCGCTGGCCTCGTTTGCTTTCGCAATAGCCAGGGCGGCTTTAGCACTGTTCAAAGCTTCCTTGTAAGGAAGGTCATTGATTTTAAAAAGCAGTTGCCCCTTTTTTACAAAAGCGCCTTCATCTGCGTAAATTTGTTCGATGTAGCCACTTACCTGGGGACGTATTTCAATGTCACTGCTGCCCTCTAAAGAAGCAGTATATTCCCTAAAAGAAGTAAAGGGTCGGTTGGAGATACTTATCACAGGAAGATCCGGTGCAGCGGTCTTAACATCTGCAGTAGTGGCGGCTGTATGATTACAAGATTGTAGCGCCATGCTTGCTAAAAAAAGAAACACCGTACCCTGCATCAGGCATTTTTGCATAATCGTTAGTTGGTCTTTAATGAGTAATTGCGGGAGCTGAAGGGGCTTCAACGTCCTTTTTTTGCAAATATAACAGGTTGTAAAGACTTGTGGGGTAATTGGATGAATTGTTTACGTAACTGTTTTTGTTATCCACTTTAAAAAATAGCCATCCTTGGAGTAAGCTCCCGTAAAACAGCAGTAGTAATTTGTTTATGACCGGGGTATTATAGGAATTACAACGGTGTCGAATTGCCGCTGAATTGCCTGTTTATACAATCGCTATTTTAACAAACATCCCGCTATAGTACTTTCGGTAAGCATATCCCAAAAATAAATTAGGCGCTATTAGTACGACGCCCATCAACCATCCGGATGGAACCAAAACGGTGTGAAACAACAATACGTTTAAACTGATTGGGAAAAGTACTACTGCAAAAAAAGGGGCGAACCGGTTAGCCAATAGCGATAAACCGCCCACTATTTGGATGGTTTTTATCATGGGATAAAAATAGCCTGTTCCCTGCAGGCCGGCTTTAAGAGCCGCTGCCGCACCCGTATGTTCGGGCTGATAGGGAATAAAACGCAGGAAATAATCCAGTCCAAACACCAGGTAAATAAAACCGAGCAGGAGGCGCAAAATCAATGTGACATTTTTCATAACAATGTATTGTTTGTTTTATTTTAATTTCCTGGAACATTGGGCAATTTAATCATTGCAGCAATGTCTTAAAAATATTTACTTCGCCTCATTAAAGTGATCTGTTCAAATTAATAAAAAAGGGAACCGAATAAAGGAGATTTTTTTGCTGTTAGGTAAACGATTTCTTATTTACATTTATAAACAAGAAGTCAAATTAGATACTCATTGTTTCTTCACCAAACCAACTTGTTTGCCTTGAAAATTTTAAACCGAATGAAGGTTTCATCTTTTTAAACATTTATTGAATGAAAACTTTTTTTAACGAACCGCAGCTACAGCGGTGATTGGCGATTTAAATTTACCGGAAAAGGATCGAAAAACCTGGGTAACAGTTAATCCTTACAATGCCAATTCACCACTTGAACCGGCAGGCTTATTTGGGCCTGTTACGATCTACACAGAAGTAGTGGCGGCAACCCGGTAGGTTGCATGATTCATCGTTACATTGCATAAAAAATAGCCTGATTGTATAATGTAAATTCTATACTGGTGTTAATATTAAAAGCCTGTAAAGCAACTCGCTTTACAGGCTTTTAACAAAAAGGCATCAATCAATAATCAAATTGTTGATTGATTAATAATTCGGGTTCTGTGTAATAACACCTTTACTCTGGTCTATTATAATCTGTGGAACAGGCATATAATAATCTCTCGGGCGTTTAAATGTTCGGCCTGGAATAACTACGGCTCCGTTATACGGTTGCAACAGCGACGCAGTCTTTGGCTTGCTGTAAATGGTATCTAGGTTAATTAGTTGGGCTTTGTCCCAGCGCATTAAATCGAAATGGCGCACATTTTCTGCGCCCAATTCAACGCGGCGTTCGTGGATAAGCTGCTTGATAGTAGCACCCGTTACAGGCTGTAATCCTGCCCTGGTGCGGACTGCATTAATTTCGGCATCACCTGCACCAACGCCGCTTGTGCGGATTTTAGCTTCGGCAACTACCAGGTAAATATCTGCCGTGCGCAACAAGGGTTGTTTTAAATCTCCATCCAGGTTGCCCGAATTGTCAGGATTGAAGGCCGTATATTTTCTTACGCAATACCCTGTTGTAGATGACTGGCTGGGCAGCATTCTTCCGGTAGATTGACCTGTTTTTCCTGCAAACATTTGGTAGGCATCTTTGTCGGTTATTTCAATCATGGTAGTTTGATGAGGGATTGAATCGCCCACGGATAACAATGTTGCCTGTTTGCGTACTATGTCAGCGGGTTCAAATTCTTGGGCAAAATTTTCTGTCGGGTGGTGAAATCCCCAGCCGTTCCATGCCCTGTTGGTAAAATAAATATTGATCGGGGAATTGTTGTAATTATTTTTATTCCACACTGCAAATAGCAGCTCAGAATTATTTTCCTGTTTGCCCAGTGTAAAGTTATCGGTGTAGTCCGGCGCCAATGCGTAATTGGCGTTGGTGATTACCTTGGTGCCATACTCCTGGGCTTTATCTAATTTTTCCCAGAACAAATACAGCTTTGCCAACAGGCCCCAAGCCGCGCCTTTGCTTACCCTTCCTTTATCTTCGGCGCCGTAAGTTTCGGGCAATAAATCGGCTGCTTTCAGCAAGTCTGATTCAATTTGTTTTCTTACATCTTCTCCTGTTGATTTTGCAACGTTATAATTTCCGGTCAATACATTGTCTTCCAGTATCATTGGCACATCTCCAAAAATTAAATTTAATGTCCAGAAACCATGCGCCCTTAAAAAGTAGGCTTCGCCCATTGAACGTTGCCTGATAGTTTCATTCATTACAGGTACTTTGGGTACGTAAATAAGCGCATTGTTTGCACGGGCAATCTGCTCATACGCCCAGCCCCAGGTTGGATGTAACTGGTAGGTGGCTGAGTTGGTGCTAAATCTTTCAATTTCCCAAAAATCACTGTGGTCTCCGTCTACTGATATATCGTCTGACGCATCATCGAATGCATACAGGTTATGGCCAACGCCTTCTTCCTGCGTAAGTACATTGTAAATACCATTGATGCCGGCAATTACATCGCTCTCATTGCGCCAGTAATTGGCAGGTGTATATTGGCCCACGGGGGTAACATCCAACACAGATTTTTTTAAACAGCTTGCACCAGAAAAAATAAGCAGTGCCGCCGGAATGATATATTTATAATTGATCCTTCTCATAATATTTTCTTTTAAAAATTAAAGTTTGCACCAATGGTTATTGACCTGGCAGACGGGTATTGCGCCACATCTACGCCTCGTTGCTTATTGCCATCCGTGTAACCAAGTTCGGGTGTGTACCCCCGGTATTTGGTAAGATAAAATGCATTGTAACAACTGGCATACAACCTGATTTCAGGAAATTGTACCGTACCGATTTTTGGCTTTGCAAAAGTGTATCCAATCGAAACGTTTTTCAATGCCAGGTAATTTCCCTTTTCAATCCATAAATCAGATGAACGGTAGTTTTGATTGGCATTGGCTCTGCTCAAACGTGGAATGCTGTTGCTGGTTCCTTCACCATGCCAGCGGTTTAACGCTTCGCTATACATGTTATATACCTGTGTAGCATCCAGGCCTGCCATGCGGTCCGCATTGTATAACTCGAAACCAAACGCACCTGCAAAAGAAAAACCGAAATCAATATGCTGGTACCGCAGACTTCCGTTAATGCCCAATACCATGGATGGATTTGGGTTGCCAAGGTATACCCGGTCTTTATCATCTACAATACCATCGCCATTCAAATCACGAAACCGTACATCCCCTGGTTTAATGTTAGCTTTGTTGGGGTCATTGCTGATATTGGCGTCTTTATCAATATCGCCCTGGTTTTGGTACAAGCCATTTGTTTTAAATCCATAAAAAGAAGCAATGGGTTGTCCTTCATATGTGCGGGAAGTTTCCAACGATTCCCTGCCATAAAATACCGAACTGATGTAGTCTGAATTGGTGCCGTATAACAAGGTAACCTTGTTCTTAATAAACGAGGCATTTCCCCCAATGGAATAAGCTACTTTACCCACCTTATTTTGATAATTTAAATCCACTTCAATACCGTGGTTATTTAAAGTACCAATGTTTTGATTGGGAATGGTAACATTGCCGCTGCCATACGATAAATTCACGTTGGCACCATAAGTTTCCACCAAAGAATAAGGGATAAGCATGTCTTTGGTATTTTTATCGAACCAGGTAAGCGTACCGGTTAAGTGATTTTTTAACATCCCAAACTCGAGACTGATGTTTTTCATTTCAGCTCTTTCCCATGTAATGTTTGGATTGGCAAGACTTGTTACAAAAGAGCCATCCACCACATTGGTACCCGTACCAAAAGCGTAGTTGATGCCGCCGCTGCGGATGATGGACAGGTATTGAAAGTCGGGTATATTCTGGTTACCCAGTTGCCCCCATCCGGCAGTTAATTTCAGGTTATTTACAAAATCAACATTGTTTTTAAAAAACGATTCATCAGAAATGCGCCATCCTGCTGATACAGCCGGAAAATACCCCCAGCGGCCATCTGCAGGAAATTTGCTTGAACCGTCTGCACGCAGGGTAGCTGTTAACAGGTAACGGCCCAAATAGCTATAATTCGCCCTGGCAAAATAAGACATTAAGCCAGCCGAACTGCGTGAGCCACCAGAGGATTGATTGGCACTGCTACCATTGTCAAGTATGCGATGATCATCGGCCGGATCAGGATAGCCGCTTCTTGCAGCAAAGTATCCATCGTTTTTAAATGATTGCGCAGAGTAGCCAACAACAAGATTAAGGTTGTGGTTTTTGGCAATTTGTTTATTGTAGGTAAGAAACAATTCATTCAGCAATGAAGTTGATTCGGAATAAGAGCGCCTTAACGAGGCCAAACCATTTACCCTGGTTTGATCGGGCGTGGCAACTGAAAAATTATAGCCATTGTAACTGTTGTAATCGTAAGCAATGTTGGCTTTAAATTTTAATCCTTTAATGATATCCACTTCTGCATACGCATTGGCAAGCAGGTGATTGTTTTTATTAAACTGGTCGGTAACTGCGGCAGTAAAAACGGGGTTGTTGATGTCGCCCAGTTCATTGTCTGCTTTTGAACTTCCCCAGCTTCCATCTGCATTTTGTACCGGTATAGCAGGATTGAAACGCAATGCGGACCACACCAAACCAGTTTGTGTTGAACGGGTATCCAATCCGCTGTTATTGGTAAAAGAATACAACACGTTTTCGCCAACTTTTAACCAGCTGGCAACTTTGTGTTCTGAATTAATTCGGGAACTGTACCTTTTAAAAAATGAATTTTGAATCATTCCTCTTTCATCATAGTAGTTACCAGAGATGCTGTAATTTGAAATAGCATTGCCGCCGCGTATGGCAACATCTGCATTGGTTACTTTACCGGTTCCAAACAAGGCTCTTTGCCAGTCGGTATGTTGTGTTGCATAATTGGGATCATTCCAGATAGCGGGAACAGGTGAATTGTCATTGGTAAATTCTTCTTTTTTTAGCG
>JANYFI010000281.1 GCA_025362765.1 Ferruginibacter sp.
TTTGCGGCGGTACCAACCGGTACGGTTCTTTTATCAATGATAATTTTATAATCGCCTTCTTTTATTAGTGCACCCAAATCTTTTGCTACGCCTAAAATATATTTTAAATCGGCACTGCCATCTTCTCCTGGCGGCGTTGGCAAAGCAAGAAAAATTACTTGTGCGTCTTTAATACCCTCCGATAAAACTGTAGTGAATCGCAGCCTGCCTTCTTTTTGGTTTCTTAAAAATATTTTTTCAAGCCCTGGCTCGTAGATGGTTATTTTTCCGGAAGAAAGTTTATCAACCTTAGTTTTGTCAATATCAACACAGATAACTTCATTGCCGGTTTCTGCAAAACAAGTTCCGGTTACCAGGCCAACATATCCAGTTCCTACAACTGCTATTTTCATACTTAATGGTTTAGTTTATATAGTTTAAGATCTCAGATGCAATAAATGTTTGTTGTTCTTCATCCAGCTCGGTGTGAATGGGCAGGGATATTACTCTTTCGGTTAACCAGTCAGTAACTGGTAGTTCATAATTTTTTCCGCCAAAGGCATCAAACATTTTCTGTTTGTGACAAGGCACAGGGTAATAAATCATTGAGGGAATTCCCTTTTCGGACAAGTACTTATTTAATCCATCCCGGTCAACGCCATTTAGAATTAAAGTGTACTGGTGAAAAACATGTTTGCTATACGAGTTCCTGAAAGGAGTAGTTATTTTCTGCTGTCCTTCAAATGCCTTGTCATAAAAATCAGCGGCTTTTCTTCTCGCCGCAATATATTCGTCAAGGTGTTGTAATTTGATGTTCAGGATTGCAGCCTGTATTGCATCCAGCCTTGAATTGCAGCCTACCACTTCATGATAATATCTTTTATTCTGCCCATGTGCGGCTATCATTTTTAATTGCTCTGCTAACGCATCGTCATTGGTGAATATTGCACCCCCATCACCAAATGCGCCGAGGTTTTTTGACGGATAAAATGAGGTGCAGCCAATGTGCCCGATGCTGCCAGTTTTGAGGGTTGAGCCATCGCTGAAAGTATAATCGCACCCGATGGCCTGGGCATTGTCTTCAATTACAAAAAGATCATATTTTTTGGCAATGGCCATAATTTTTTCCATTGGTGCGGCATGCCCGTAAAGATGCACAGGAATGATGGCCTTTGTTTTTGGAGTAATGGCTTTTTCCAATGCCTCCACATCCATGCAAAAAGTTTGTCTATCTACCTCTGTAAAAACAGGTTGCAACCTCAGTAAGGCGGCAGCCTCCACCGTAGCAATATAGGTAAAGGATGGGGTAATCACTTCGTCGCCTGGCTTAAGGTCAAGCGCCATCATGGATATCTGCAAAGCATCTGTACCATTTGCACAGGGAATTACATGTTTCACTCCGTTGTATTCAGCCAGGCTGGCCGCAAAATCATTTACTACTTTTCCGCCTATAAACTGGCTGCTTTCCATTACACTTAGTACAGCCGCATCTACCTCTTTTTTAATTTTTAAATACTGCGTTTTTGTATCAACCATTTGCAGAGGCCTCATATATAATTTTTTCGATGGCAAAGATAGGGATTCAAGAGTCAGTTTCAAATTTGAACCAATAGTAATATCCGCTGATTGTAATTAAAATATTGCTGGTAGATTTGTCATAAAATAACTAATTGAGCAAATTTTTTTATACCATTTTTCTTACCCTTTATGTGGCGGGCGTAAGGCTGCTGTCTTTTTGGAATGAAAAGGCAGAATTGTGGATGGCCGGGAGAAAAAAATTTCCTGAAATAAAATATTCGCAAACCCCTGACACAAAAACAGTATGGATGCATTGCGCCAGTTTAGGTGAATTTGAACAAGGCCGGCCAGTACTTGAATTGCTAAAAAAAGAATACCCCGAATTGAAAATTGTGCTCACATTTTTTTCGCCCAGCGGCTATGCAGTACAAAAAAATTATGCCGGGGCAGATGCTGTTTTTTATTTGCCCATGGATAGCAAGGCAAACGCTGAAAGGATGATTGCGGTAATTAAACCTTCATTGGTTTTATGGGTGAAATATGAATACTGGTTTTATTACCTCAACGCTTTTAAACAACATGATATATCAGTAATACTTGTTTCGGGGATCTTTAGAAAAAGCCAACCATTTTTTAAATGGTACGGCGGCATGTGGAAAAAAATATTGCCTTGTTTCACCCATTTTTTTGTGCAGGATGAAGCGTCTCAACATTTACTTGCTTCAATTGGTATTGATCAAAATATAACTATCAGCGGCGATACGCGGTTCGACAGGGTGATAGAAATTGCGACACAATTTGAGCATATTCCCCTGGTAGAAAATTTTTGCCGCACCAGTAGAGTTATCGTGGCAGGCAGCACCTGGGAAGATGATGAAGCAGAACTGATTCATTACGTAAAAGCCAACCCAGGTATTAAATTTATTATTGCGCCACATGAAATTGATGCAACGAATTTAGCGGATATAAAAAAAGAATTTACCGGAGCTGTTTTTTATTCTGAGCTGGCGGCGAACAATCAATTTGCGGGCAATATTTTAATTATTGACAATGTAGGAATGCTGTCCCGATTATACCACTACGCCGATATAACCTACGTTGGTGGCGGATTTGATGATGATGGTGTACACAATATCCTGGAAGCCGCGGTATATGGCAAACCTGTTATATACGGTCCCGAATTTGAAAAATTTGTTGAGGCCGGGGAACTGATCGATTGTGGTGGCGGCATCAGCATTGACAATGCACTGGAACTTGAAAAAGTGCTGAACAAATTTTGGTCAGATGAGAATTTTATACAAACAACGGGTCAGGCTGCAAAACAATATGTGTATTCAAATGCCGGTGCTTCAAAAAAAATTACCGCATATATTCAGGAAAAACGTCTCCTGATCAGTTGATCAAATTGTTTCACTGTGCCATTATCGTCCGACCAGCCTATTTTTATTTTCAGCTCTCTTTTTATCCAGTATTCCGCTTCTGGCCAGATGGTGAAGCTGTTGATTGTTTTTATACTTCGCTCATACATGGCTTCATCTCCGCGAAACAATTCGCTGATAAATAAAAAGCGGTCGTTTACACCAATGGCTTTTTTCAGATCCTTTACCGGACTCTCAATCAGCCTCGAACTTAATTCTCTGGTATTTTCTTTTAATTTATCGTTCAGCGACATCTTTTCCGTACGAACCGATTCATTGATTTCTTTACCTTGTTCCTTCACCGGCTGATGAATTAATGTGGGTATTTCATCTACGGTTTCGTATAACGTTTGTGGCTTGTTGTAAGCGCTGATGTTTTGCATCATCGAAGCGTTGCGTTTTATTTCATCCAGTTCCGCTTCCAGCGCCGCAGCATCTACCTGTAAAACTTCTACCGTTTTTTCAGGAACAATGTTTACAACGGCTTTTGCAAAATGATGTTCCGGCGTATGCAAAGGCATAGATACGGATACCAGCTTATTTATTTCGTTTTTTTCTGCTCCCCGCACCCGAATCAATTCATGTTGCATCATCTCCAGCGTGAGCAATAGTTTTTCAGCAGGAAATTTTTCATTTATTTGTTGTTGCAGCTTTTGCAAAAGCGTTTCCACCCTTTCCATAAATACTGAATTTTGTTAGTAATAAGCAATTGCAAAGTAAATTTTGTTTTGACTAATGCCCCAAAAAGGCAATCTTTGCAAACATTCAAATAAAGTTACAAACTCAATCTGTAAAAAATATATAAATGTTTATTGAGCCCAATTTAAAAGGTGGCCGCGGATCTATCGAAATTATTTGTGGCAGCATGTTTAGTGGCAAAACAGAAGAGCTTATCCGCAGGCTAAAGAGGGTAAAAATAGCCAACCTGACCTATGAAATTTTTAAGCCGGCGATTGATGTTAGATATGACCAGGTGAATATTGTAAGTCATGATACCAATTTTATTCAAAGTACGCCGGTAGAAAGCTCGCAAACCATTTTGCTGCTGGCAGGTGATGTGAATGTGGTAGGCATTGATGAAGCCCAGTTTTTTGATGCGGAAATAGGCAATGTTTGCGAGCAGCTTGCTTTGCGGGGCATCAGGGTAATTATTGCTGGACTGGATATGGATTATACCGGCAAACCATTTGGACAAATGCCCAACCTGCTGGCCATAGCAGATTATATTACCAAGCTGCATGCTATTTGC
>JANYFI010000314.1 GCA_025362765.1 Ferruginibacter sp.
GTAAAAACCAAGTGGGCAAAAAATAAAGAAATCTCCTTCTTAACCGGCTTAAAAATTGTCGGACTCGATGATGTAGGAGTCATTCATAAAATCACCAGCCTGATCAGCGGCGAAATGAAGTTCAATATTTCCGCCATGACCATTGAAGCAAAAGATGGTATTTTTATGGGCAATTTAAAAATATTTGTACACGACAAAGATGAGCTGGATAATTTGTGCAACGAGTTGTTGAAACTACCTGGCGTTGAAAAAGTAGAACGGTATGATACTGAGTAGCAAAAGCTTCCACCCTTCATCAAAGTTGTTTGACCGGTCAAACACAACTATTTGGGTTATTTTCCTACTTTTTCAATTGCAAAATGCTTAACAATTTATTTATTAAAAAATAACCTGCTGTGTCGTAGATTACACAGCATTTCTATTTTAAACTTTTAAACTTATAATCATGAACGAATTAATTACCAGCTTAACTGAAAAAGCAGGCATTACTGCAGAACAGGCCCATAAAGCACTTGATACGGTAAAAGAATATGTAAAAGAAAAATTTCCCATGATGGCAAGCGCTGTAGATAACCTGTTTCCTCACCACGATACAGCTGCGCCTGTGGCTACTCCTTCAGCTGTAACTGACCCGGTAGCGCCAGCGGCAAGTGGTAACGTTATAGATAAAATCAGCGATGTTATTCCAGGAGAAGCCGGGCAAAAAGTGGAAGATTTTGTAAAAGATGCGGCGGATAAAGTAGGAGATGCATTTGACAGCCTTAAAGGTAAAGTGAGTGGTTTATTTGGTGGAGATAACAAATAGACTACCTAAATATTTGATCCATCCAACAATATTGGATGGATTTTTTTGTGCCCCGAATACCCGGTAAAAATATTTTTTGCAAAAAGAGAGTATTGTTATTTTCCTAGCACTTCTCTGCTAATAACCAATTTCTGTACCTCGCTGGTGCCTTCGCCAATGGTACACAATTTACTGTCACGATAAAATTTTTCTACCGGAAAATCCTTGCTATAGCCGTTGCCTCCAAAAATCTGTACGGCTTCGGTGCTTGTTTTTACCGCAATTTCGCTGGCAAAATATTTTGCCATTGCTGCCTCTTTGGTCATCGGCAACCCTTTTATTTTCATATCGCAAGCCTGGTGAATCAATAAATCGGCCGCGGCAATTTCAGTAGCCATATCAGCGAGTTTAAAACTTATACCCTGGAAATTAGCAATCGGCTGATCAAACTGGTAACGTTCTTTCGCATATTTTTTTGCAGCTTCATATGCCCCTTTTGCAATCCCAAGACTCAGTGCCGCAATGGAGATTCTTCCGCCGTCCAATACTTTCATCGATTGCTTAAACCCCTCGCCCACTTCGCCTATCCGGTTGCTATCGGGTATACTGCAATTATCAAAAATCATTTCTGCTGTTTCACTTGCCCGCATACCGAGTTTGTTTTCTTTTTTTCCTCCACTAAAACCAGCGGTTCCTCTATCAACTATAAATGCGGTGGAATTATCTTTTGTACGAGGTGCGCCGGTTCTGCAAATTACTACTGCCACATCGCCGCTTTTGCCATGGGTGATCCAGTTTTTTGCTCCGTTCAATACCCAGTCATTGCCTTCTTTTACGGCGGTCAATTGCATATTACCGGCATCACTGCCAGTATTGGCTTCCGTTAATCCCCATGCACCCAGCCATTCGCAGGTGGCTAATTTAGGCAGGTAATGTTGTTTTTGCTCGTCGTTACCAAAGGTTAAAATATGCCCTGTACACAATGAATTATGTGCCGCTACCGATAATCCTATCGCACCACAAACTTTTGAAATTTCCTGCAAAATTACATTGTATTCAAAATAACTCAAACCTGCGCCACCATAAACTTCCGGCACCAGTACACCCATCATTCCCAACTTGCCTAGTTCTTTATACACCTGCAAAGGAAACTGCTGACTTTCGTCCCATTCCATCACGTGTGACCTGATATATTTTTCCGCAAAAGTGTTGGCAATTCGTGCCACCTGGTGGGTTAATTCATCTTGTTGAAAATTCATACGGTTGAATAATGATGTATTGCAATTTAATTCTTTTTATACTGTCGCCGCATGTTAGTTTAGTTTTAGATAGGGAGCTGCTTTGTTAAAAATATCCGCTGTTACCAACATGATTTTTTTCACATCTTCGAGCAAAACAAAATTACCATGCTGTGTCCTGTACTGTACGATGGCATTGGCTATTGCATACCGCAGGTAGGGATGTATTTTCATATCTTCAACAGAAGCAGTATTAATATTTATTTGGTGCGGGTTAATTTCACTTATCACAAATCTTGTCTTTATTTTTTGAAACGTAGAATCTGGCAAGCCATAGGTTTCACCAATTTGTTCCACTTTATAAAAACCGCCAAGCTTTTCCCTGAAACTAATAATTCGTTGTGATAATTTGCTGCCAATTCCTGGTAAAGCGATTAATATCGTAGTATCTGCCGTGTTAATATCAATCAGGGTATTTATATATGTTGGTTTTACGTACCCCTTGTTTCCATACAATTCTTTTGCTGCATAATTCTCCTTCTGTTTGTTTTGAATTTGTACAAATGGCAACAACCTTTGAACTTCATCTTCATGCAAGCCCCATATTTTACCAATGTCTTCAGGTTTGTAAAACCGCCCCCCTTTTTGTACAAATTTTTGTATCGTTACAATGGTTCTATCTCTTATGCCAAGCCGCTTCCAGCCAGCCTCATCGAGGGTATTAGGATCAAAAGCAAATAGCTCTCCTTTTATTTTTTTTGAATACCGGTTATTTTCCGGTTCACGGTAATTTTGATAATCCTCTCTGTCAACATTCCGGTTAGTATATTTATTATTACTGTCTGCCTGTTGCACTTGTAGGATGTCAATTTGCTTTTTAAACAGAGTGGCATCAGTTGGCGTAGTATGTATGAAAAATGAAAAGAAAAAAGGCACTGCTACAAAAAAGGCTATCAATATTAATAGTACGATAGTGCCTACCCGTTCTTTCTTCGTGAAATTTAAATAGTCGGATACAAAATGCTTCCACATATTAGCTGCTGATTATTTATTAAAAATAATCAGCAGCTATTAATAATGCAATACCCTATAGTGATAATAAAATCAGGTAAAAGAAATAGTTAGGCCATCATATGCCAATGCCATAGTCGGTGGCAATTCTTTACTAACGTCGGCATGCTTGCCCAACTGGTGGCTAACATGTGTAAAAAAAGATTTCGGTATTTTTAGCTCATCCACCAACGCAATGGCTTGCTCTAATGTAAAATGAGAAACGTGTGCTGCATGCCGGAGCGCATTTACCACCAGCACTTCACTGGCTATTATTTTTTTCTTTTCAGCAGGTTCTATCCGGTTGGCATCGGTGATATAGGTGAATTTTCCAAACCGATATCCCATTACAGGCATTTTCATATGCCACACCAAAATGGGTATTACGGGAATATCGCCAATCATAAATGGCGTACTATCGATCGTATTCAAATTAATTTCAGGAATTCCAGGATATCTTTTTTCTGCAAAAATATAGGCAAATTCTCTTTTAATTCCTTCTTGCGTTAGTGTATTGGCATATACTTCCATTGCGTTGCCGGAGAAAAAAGAAAAGGCTTTTACATCATCCAACCCCGCGATATGATCTTTATGCGGATGCGTAAAAAGTACCGCATCAAGTTGTTTTACGTTTTCTCTCAACATCTGGTAACGGAAATCCGGAGTGGTGTCTACAACGAAAGTTGTGGTAGCGCTTTGCACCAAAATACTGCTGCGTAACCGTTTGTCTTTTTTATCAGGAGAGGTACATACTTCGCAACCACAGGCTACCATGGGAACACCGGTGCTGGTACCAGTACCAAGAAATGTTATTTTTAAAGGAGGGCTTTGCACGTGGCAAAAATAGGTTATAACAGGCAAGCCTGCACATGTTAAAGAAAGACGTGTTTACTTATCGTTTCCCACGCTCATTAATTCATCGTACAACTTCTGGCTTTCGTGCGTTAATGCGTCAAAATTTATCTCGAGTTGTGGCATCAGGTCAATGAGGGTATTTATCTTTCCTTCTGTTTGAAAAAATTTATTCAATACCACCACTTTTTTAGCCTGCAGAATACAGTAACCGCTTTGGAAATTTCCCCGTTCGTAACGGATCACATAACCACTCTCTTCGATAATCTTTTCAACTTTATCAAGAGTATGTTGTGTAAATTTAATAGCCATAATGAATAAATCTTTGCCCCATTTTTTCTTATTGCAAATTTACTACAGCCTGGTACTTCATGCCTTTCTACTTATCCACAAAAGTTTATAAAAAAAGTTGATTACACGAATTCTTACCAATAACACGAATTTAATTTAGCGATCTTATAAACAATCAACGCACTTCAATAATGTCATATAAACAGGTAATTCGTGTAATTAGCAATAATCCGTGTATTACTAAATTCGTTATTTATTAGTCATCCGAATGATAGGCACAATCATCTCTTCCAAACTTACGCCGCCATGCTGAAATGTATTGCGGTAATAATTTACAAAATGGTTATAGTTGTTGGGATAACAGAGAAATATGTCACCCTTGGCAAAAATAAATGATGAGTTTATATTGGGTGTGGGCAAACCCGCCTCTTTAGGATCCCGAAATACCAGTACATCCTTGGCATCGTAATTTAAATTGCGGCCATGTTTGTATCGCAGGTTGGCAGTGGTTTGTTTATCACCAATCACTTTGGCCGGTGTTTTCACCCTTACACTTCCATGATCCGTTCCTACGATTACAGTAATATTTTTATCTGCAATTTTTTTCAAAGCCTG
>JANYFI010000435.1 GCA_025362765.1 Ferruginibacter sp.
CCAACATCGACGGTGAAGTAAATTATACCGCTGTCGGCGATCAGCAGATATTGCCTTTCAATCACCAGGTATTGGGCATTGACGGCAGCGGCAATAAACTACTATTTTCCAATGTTACTATTGGTACCCGCCTTCAACTGGGCGGCGATGCGAAATTAGTTACCGGCGGCAATACGCTAACGTTGCTATCCGGTGGAGCTTTTATTGGTGGAACAGCCGCATTCGGCAGCAGCGCCTCCAGTTGGATAGTAACCGGCAATGGCGCTCCGGGCAAGGGCAGTGCAGGCACCGGCGGTATAAAAATTGAATCCATCGGACCGGATGGCCGTACAGGTGCGGTGCTTTTTCCGGTTGGTCCTACAGCAACCGATTACAACCCCATCACCCTTAACAATACCGGTATAACAGATGATTTTACGGTAACGGTCAATGATCAGCCGGTGCAGGGTGCGCCTGCAAATGAAAGTGTACAAAATACCTGGTATGTGTCGGAAGCTGTGGCAGGCGGCAGCAATGTGGAACTGGGTACGCAATGGAATATCAATGAGGAAGGGATCAGTTTTGCAAGAGCTGCCAGTGCAATTGTACACAGCAACGGCGCAACCATTAATCATTTTGCCACCAATGGCTGTAATTGCCTTATGGCACCATTTAGCGAAACAGGGGCAGGCTTTACTTCATTGTCGTCTTTTGGTATTACCAGCAATGCGGCCATTTTACCCGTTAATTTTCTTTCTCTAAAAGCATATAGAAAGTTAGCCCACATCCAGGTTGACTGGCAGTTGGCGGCAGAGCAGGACGTGCGTTATTATGAAGTACAAAAAAGCGCTACTATGGAAAATTTTGCATTCGCAGGCCAGGTATTGGCTAAAGGCAATAGTACCACCCAACTTAATTATGGATGGCCTGATAATAATCCGTTAAAGGGGGATAATTTTTACCGCGTCCGCAGCGTAGCCAATAACGGATCATACAAATACAGCAACATTGTAAAAGTAAATTACGATCCGGGTATTTCATTTATCAGCATCTATCCAAACCCGGTTGTAAACAACAAGCTATCTCTTGAATTTAATAATCAGCCAACAGGTATTTATGATGTCACCATCATCAGTACGGCAGGCGCAATTGTGTTTAAAACAAAAATTATACACAATAGCGCCAACGGTACTTATACCGTACAGTTGCCTGTAACATTAGCCAGGGAATTGTATGATTTAAAATTGGATGGTCCCGGCAACAGCACTACAAAACTAAAATTGGTGATACATCAATAGTAAGTGCGTATTGGTATACCGGTCAACAAAAAGTAATATTTTTTATTTTTTAAAAGGAAAGTCAATCGGTTTGAAATGCTGATTACTTTACTACAAAAAATCCGGTCATGAACGCTTATAGTCATGACCGGAATAAAAAATAATTGAATTGATTTTTACACTTGGTTTTGCAGGAAATTGTTGAAGGAACTGTATTCGGGACAGTTCGGGTTTTAAAATATTTTAAATCTTTCAAAGCAGGATTGTTCCAGCATTTCCCTGTCGTCAGGATGGGCAATATTAATTAATGCTTTCGCCCGTTGGCGAAGATTTTTTCCAAACAGGTAAGCCACGCCATATTCGGTTACAACGTAGTGCATATGCGCTCTTGTGGTAACAACCCCTGCGCCCGGTTTAAGCGTTGGCACAATCCTCGGTACACCTTTCAGGGTTCTGGAAGGAATGGCAATGATCGGCTTGCCGCCATTGCTGATAGCAGCGCCCCGCATAAAATCCATCTGTCCGCCTACGCCGCTAAACTGGTAAGTGCCGATTGAATCCGCACAAGCCTGGCCGGTAATATCTATTTCGATGGCGCTGTTAATGGAAATCATTTTATCATTGCGGCGGATAACATGTGGATCGTTTACATAATCAATATCCAAAAAAGCAAATGCCGGGTTATCGTTGATATAGGAATATAATTTGGTAGAACCCAGGGCAAAAGACGATACCGATTTATTGGGATGGATGTTTTTAAACTTATTATTGATCACATCTTTGTCTATAAGCTGAATGATACCATCAGAACACATTTCCGTATGTACGCCTAAATCTTTATGATTCATCAGGCAGCACAAAACGGCATCCGGGATGGCGCCAATGCCCATTTGCAGCGTACTTCTGTCGTCAATCATTTCCGCCACGTTTTTTCCAATAATGCGTTCAATTTCACCCACTTTTTCG
>JANYFI010000443.1 GCA_025362765.1 Ferruginibacter sp.
GTCACACGGCATTTTGCAGGACTTATATGGCATTCACTGGTTGCGTGTGGCCATGAGCGTAGGTGTTTCGCTGGTTGGTGTAGTGCTTTGGGGCACCATTACAGGATCTATGCTGCCGCTGGTTTTAAAAAGACTTGGTGCAGATCCTGCCGTAAGTTCAGCGCCATTTGTAGCCACGCTGGTGGATGTAACCGGGCTGATTATTTATTTCTCTGTGGCCTATATGTTTTTAAAAGGCATTTTACTGTAACCTTTTTTTGACAGTGCTTGCGGATATAAACCGGAAAATAATTATATGCCTGCATTTTGGTAATTTGCGTCCTGAATAAACCCGGGCCGCTTCTATAAAAGCTTCATGGTGCTGTAAATGTACAAGAGTGCGACGCCACTAAAGCCAAATAAATTTGCTAATGCCCGGCTAAAAAAAATTAAAAACTATGTGTGGAATTGTAGGATACACCGGCCCAAGGGAAGCTTACCCTGTAGTAATAAAAGGTTTAAAAAGACTGGAATACCGCGGCTACGACAGCACCGGAGTAGCCCTGCTAAATGGCGGACTAAAAGTATATAAAAAGAAAGGCCGCGTAGCAGAACTGGAAGAATTTGTTGTTGGTAAGGATCTTCATGCACACACGGGCATCGGCCATACGAGGTGGGCTACGCATGGCGAACCTAGCGATCGAAATGCACACCCGCATACTTCCAGAAGCGGCAAACTGGCTATGATACACAATGGCATCATTGAAAACTATGTGCAGCTTAAAAAAGACCTTATCAATAAAGGCTATGTTTTTACAAGCGATACCGATACAGAAGTGCTGCTGAATTTTATTGAAGACATCAAAGAAAATAACAAATGTGGTTTGGAAGAAGCCATTCGCATCGCTTTAAAAAGGGTTACTGGAGCCTACTGCATTTTGCTATTGAATGAAGATGACCCAGGCACTATCATAGCGGCTAGAAAAGGAAGTCCGCTGGTAATTGGTGTAGGTAAAGGCGAACATTTTTTAGGCAGCGATGCTTCCCCGATGCTGGAATACACCAAGGAAGTAGTGTATGTAAACGACTACGAACTGGCCATTGTAAAACCCGATGAACTGATTTTAAAAAACCTGGGCAACGAAAAAATTACGCCCTTTGTTACCAAGCTGGATATGGATTTGGCGGCCATTGAAATGGGCGGCTACGATCATTTTATGCTGAAAGAAATTTTTGAACAGCCCAGCACCATTTATGACTGTTTACGCGGCCGCTTAGATGCTCCCGCAGGAACGATCACCATGAGCGGGGTAGAAAAAAATATTGAAGCATTAAAAACAGCACAGCGTATTATAATAGTAGCCTGCGGCACCAGTTGGCATGCAGGGTTGGTAGCAGAATATGTAATTGAAGAGCTTTGCCGCATACCCGTGGAAGTAGAATACGCATCTGAATTCAGGTACCGCAACCCGGTGATAAACAAAGGCGATATTATTATCGCTATTTCCCAAAGCGGGGAAACGGCCGATACGCTGGTGGCCATCGAAAGAGCAAAAGAACAGGGTGCCGTTATTTTTGGTATTGTCAACGCAGTGGGCTCCAGCATCGCAAGAATCAGCAACGGTGGCGCCTATACGCACGCAGGACCTGAAATTGGTGTGGCCAGTACCAAAGCATTCACTGGTCAACTGGCGGTGCTTGCTATGATGGCTTTAAAAATCGCAAAAGAAAAAGGCACTATTTCTGACGAACGCTATACTAAATTATTATTTGAACTGGATGCTGTTCCCGAAAAAGTAGCAGCTATTTTAAAAGGGGCTGATGCCATTAAAATAATTGCTGAAAAATATAAAGGCGCCGCAGATGCCTTGTTTTTGGGTCGCGGCTACAATTTCCCCATTGCGCTGGAAGGTGCTTTAAAGCTGAAAGAAATCAGTTATATCCATGCCGAAGGTTATCCCGCTGCTGAGATGAAACACGGTCCTATTGCGCTGGTGACCGAAATTTTACCAGTAGTTTTTGTTGCTACCAAAGACAGCTACCACGAAAAAATTGTTAGTAATATCCAGGAAATAAAAGCAAGAAAAGGAAAAGTAATCGCCATTGTGTCTGAAGGGGATGATGTGATACCAGGCCTGGCGGATGACGTGTTTTTTGTACCGCCGGCAGATGAAATTATGGCGCCGTTGCTGAGCGTTATCCCATTGCAATTGTTATCCTATTATGTTGG
>JANYFI010000504.1 GCA_025362765.1 Ferruginibacter sp.
GTAAAACAAAAAACTGTTTTAGTTACTGACGAAAATGTGTTTGAAAGCCACCGGCAACTGTTTGAAGGCTGGCAAACAATTGTACTGCAAGCAGGCGAACAACACAAACAGCAATCTACAGTAGATGTAATAATAAAGGAACTGATTGCAAAAAATGCAGACAGAAATACTTTTATTGTAGGAGTTGGTGGAGGGGTAGTAACGGACATCACTGGATACGCAGCCAGTATATATATGCGGGGTGTAAAATTTGGTTTTGTTCCTACCACCATTCTTTCCATGGTAGATGCATCTATTGGCGGAAAAAACGGGGTAGACGTGGGCATCCTTAAAAACCTGGTTGGATTGATAAAACAACCGGAATTTTTATTGTTCGACTACGACCTGTTAGAAACCTTGCCAACTGAACAGTGGATCAATGGCTTTGCTGAAATAATAAAGCATGCCTGCATAAAAGACGCTGGTTTGTTTGCCTTACTGCAAAGCGAATCCATTGAAAGTTTTAAAGCGGATAAAACTAAACTCGCCAACCTGATTGAAAAAAATGTACAGATAAAAACCGCAGTAGTGGTTAATGATGAATTTGAACAGGGGGACCGTAAGCTGTTAAATTTTGGTCATACCATTGGCCATGCCATCGAAAACATGTACCTGTTGCCACATGGCCACGCTGTAAGCATCGGTATGATGGCAGCTGCGGGTATTTCGGAAGCCATCAATAATTTCCCATCTAAAGAATCAAATCAGATAAAAGAGTTGTTGGAAAAATATCACCTGCCTACCCAATATAATTTTGATAAATCAAAAATATGGGAGATATTAAAGATGGATAAAAAGCGGGCCAGCAATACAATGAACTTTATCCTGTTAAATAAAATCGGCCAGGCAATCATTCAGCCAATTGCGATGAATGAACTGGAAAATTTGATCCATTAAAATAAGAACATATTGCAGGCGGTACGCTTAAAGTTGTACTGCGCTGTTTTTTGCAAAGATTAACACCAATCATGATTGTAACCATTCAGCCCTCTTCTGTTTCAGGTAACATAACTGCGCCCACTTCCAAAAGCTCCATGCAACGGGCCTGTGCCGCAGCCTTGTTGCACGAAGGAAAAACAATTATTCACCATCCTGGAAAAAGTAATGATGATAATGCCGCCGTAGGTATAATAGAAAATATGGGGGCAGAAGTAAAGGAAGATGGCAACGGCGACTTGCTGATAAAGAGCCTTGCATTTACAGGTTCCAAAATTCCACTTTCGGGCGGTGGAGAAGCAACATTAAATTGTGGTGAAAGCGGTTTGGGTATCAGGATGTTTACGCCAATTGCAGCATTGAGCCCTGGCCCCATTGAAATCAATGGAAAAGGCAGTCTGCTGACAAGACCTATGGATTTTTTTGATGAGATTTTTCCACAATTGGATATTCGCATTCAATCAAATAATGGAAAACTGCCCATTCAAATACAAGGTCCGTTGCGGCCCAAAGACATCACCATTGATGGCTCGCTGAGTTCGCAATTTTTAACGGGCCTGTTAATGGCTTATGGCAAAGCGGCAAGCCGCCCCGTTACCATCACCGTAAATGATTTAAAAAGTAAGCCTTATATCGACCTTACGCTGCAGGTGATGAAGCATTTCGGCTATGATGTTACCAACAATAATTACGAATCTTTTTTAATTAAACCGGCGGCAAGCACTGCGGGTAAAACAATTGAATATACCGTGGAAGGTGATTGGAGTGGCGGTGCTTTTTTGCTGGTAGCAGGTGCTGTAGCGGGGCATATTACTGTAAAGGGGCTGGATACATTTTCTACCCAGGCTGACAAGGCTATTTTAAAAGCGTTGATCGATTGCGGTAGTAGCATTTCTATTGAGCAAAAACAGATTAAAATTGGGCTGCCTGCCATTGGCAATGGAGGGTTGAAGCCTTTTCATTTTGATGCAACGGATTGCCCGGACCTTTTTCCTCCTTTGGTGGCATTGGCGGCTTATTGCAACGGTACTACGGCAATACAGGGCGTTAGCCGTTTGGCGCATAAAGAAAGTAACCGCGGACTAACCTTGCAGGAAGAGTTTGGTAAGATGGGTGTTAACATTATATTACAGGATGATCTTATGCTGGTAGAGGGCGGCAACGGCCTAAATGGTGCTGTTGTTCATTCACACCACGACCATCGCATAGCCATGGCTTGTGCCGTTGCCGGGTTAAAAGCCCAAGGCGTAATCACCATCGAAGAAGCGGAAGCCATTAATAAATCGTATCCCGATTTTTATCATCATCTGGAACAATTGGGTGCAATCGTAAGTTTTTGAACGCTAATGTATTTTCAAGGTATTATAAATTAAACTCCCTTTCAGGGTAAATTATGAATAGTTTCGGAAGAATTTTCAGGGTGAGTATTTTTGGAGAATCGCATGGCGAATGTGTCGGCATTAATATTGATGGCTGTCCCGCGGGCTTACCCTTGAGTGTGGAAGATTTTACAGCTGATATCGAAAGAAGAAAAGCCGGTGCCAAAGGAACAACACCACGTAAAGAAGCTGACCTTCCCCGGATAATGAACGGTGTGTACAACGGCAAAACAACCGGTGCTCCTATTACTATTTTATTCGACAATACCAATACCCGCAGCGGCGATTATGAAAAGCAGCGAGCCGTTCCAAGACCAGGTCATGCCGATTTTGTAGCCAGTAAAAAATACGGCGGCTTTGAAGATTTCAGGGGCGGCGGTCATTTCAGCGGAAGGTTAACTGTTTGTCTTGTGGCAGCCGGCGTGGTAGCAAAAAAATTGTTATCCCCTCCGCCGCCTGAAGAGGGTACTGGTATAACAATTAACGCCAGTATTTTAGAGATTGGGGGCGAAGCAGACACGGAAGTTGGATTACAAAAAGCAATTGATGTGAAAGATACCATCGGCGGTATTGTTGAGTGCAAAGTCAATGGACTACCTATTGGTTTAGGCGAGCCATTTTTTGATTCAGCTGAATCGCTGATTAGTCATGCGGTATTTGCCATACCGGCCGTAAGAGGGATCGAATTCGGAACCGGTTTTGCGGCAGCACGAATGTTTGGCAGCGAACACAATGATGCCATAGCAGACAGCACCGGCAAAACCGTTACCAATCACGCTGGCGGTATGGTAGGTGGTATTACCAATGGCAACGACATTATTTTCCGTATTGCCATTAAACCTACTTCTTCCACACCAAAAATTCAACACACACTCAATGTAGAAACGGGAGAAACGGAAGATTTCTCAGTAAAAGGACGTCATGATCTCTGTATTGCATTAAGGGTGCCGGTGGTGCTGGAAGCAGTCACTGCTTTTGTACTGGCTGATTTGATGCTGCTGGAACAGCGGGTTGGAAGAGTAGTGTAAAATATCCTTATAAATTGTGACCAGGGTAGATAAGTTTTTTATAAATCGTTTCCCAGGGAATCTGTTCATCAGTGCGCACGTAACTCACCAAACTTTTTCAGCAATGTGCAGCGTTGTAAATTCGTATATTCAATGGCTGTAAACGCCATTTTAAAACTATTGGCTTTTGTGAGATTGCCATAATGCTGATTGTTGTTAAAAGCAAAAAAAGCCTACTTTTTAAACTCCCCAAAATCCAAATTCATTAAACCATATTTTTTAGCATCAGGCAAGCTATAGTGCCACCATTCGGTATTCAATGCAATACATCCATATTTCTCCATAATCGTTTTTAGTAAAATTCTGTTGGCTAAAACTTTCTCGGGTAATTGAGTAAAATTGTGATGGGCGCTGTCTGTAAAATTGTCAAAACCCGTTCCCATATTTAACTCCTTATGCGTCTTTACATCAATGATGGTAAGGTCAACCGCAATGCCTCGGTTGTGGCCGCTGCCTGTTGCGGGATTGGCGGCGTACCGTTCATATTTTACCGCTGCCCATATTTTTTCAGTTCTTTTTGTACTGCTGCAAGTGCCGATGCAGCGGGCATTCGCGTATATGCATCTGTAGGCGTGGTATACAACTGCCGGTGTAAAAAATTATCAGTAGAAGCATAGTGCAACTCAAGTAATAAACCCGGTAGTAATTTTTCAGCCTAACCATTTTCATTGCTTTGTTCAATTGTATATCTTTTTTATACCCGGCGATGTTAGCCGTCACAGCAAGTCCATATTGGTTTAAGGGAACCTCCTGCGCATCAGTTTTTTGAAAGATGTTTAAAAAAAGGACCGTGCAAATCACTATTATATTAAGTCTATTTATTATCTTGCAAGTCATAATTTAAGATCCTTTAGTTTTTCCTGAGTAATCCGAGTCCGAAAATTAGCATTATTTACCTTATATATGAACCATCTCAAGAACAAACTCTTAGTCTTTCCGTGTGTTTACATGTTTTTTATTATTGCAGGTTGTCATAACAACAGGCCTGCCAACAAGCCTGTGATTGTAAGCACGCCCGAAAAAATGGACAAGCAAACCAGCCAAAATATCAAAGATGAGCTGGACTATGCCCTCGACCATAACGGTGATATTGGAGATACCATCCGGCTACAGTTTGCCGGCCCCGTAAATAGTTTCTACAAAAGCAACGAATTCAATAATATTTGGAGTCATAAGGAAAAGTGGGAGCCGCTGGCAGATTCCCTGTACAATTTTATTGAACACGCCGAATGGCACGGATTATTTGCAAACGACTATCATTTTAAAAAACTACAAAGCTTAAAGACTTCTTTGGACAATGATTCTTTAAAAAGAATGGATGCCAACCTGTGGACAAGGGCCGACCTTATGCTGACAGATGGGTTCATACATATCATTAAAGATTTAAAACAAGGCAGGCTTTACCGTGATAGTATTTCTTATAATAAAAAGGAACTGTCAGATACTTTTTATTCAGTTACTTTAAACAGTTTGTTAGCTTCAAAACAATTTACCAATTCAGTCAATGAAGTGCAACCTAAAAATGAAGGATACCTTGAGTTGAAAAAATGCATTCCTGCATTTGTTGACAGCATGGATAAACGTATCTACACTTATGTTACTTATCCTTTTAAAACCAACGATGCAAAAGACTCTTTATCATTTATAAAAAAACTGCAAAAAAGACTAAGTGAAAGTAACTGCATTGACTTTGGCGGTCAATTACCTGACACACTGGAGTTAAAAGTAGCTATCAAAAAATTTCAGCTACAGAAAGGCGTTAAACAAGATGGTAAAATTTCTGCAGGGTTAATCAAAACAATGAACATTAGCGATCCAGAACGATTTAAGCGCATAGCCATTACGTTGGACAGGTACAGACAGTTGCCCGATACTATGCCTGAAAAATATATCTGGGTAAATTTGCCCACTTATTATATGCAACTTAGGGATCATGATACACTGGTGATGGAATCCAAAATTATTTGTGGAAAGCCAACGACCCGAACGCCGCTACTCAACAGTTATATAACCGATATGGTTACCTATCCTACCTGGACAGTGCCCAACAGTATCATCGTTAAGCAATACCTGCCCAAGCTTAAAAGTAATCCCAATTATTTAAATGCAATTGGCCTTCATCTGGAGGATGACAAAGGTGAAACGGTCGATCCATATAGCGTGAAATGGGAAAAATACTCAAAAGGTATTCCATACAAAGTAATGCAGGGAAGTGGGGATGACAATGCGCTGGGAATTATGAAATTTAATTTTAACAATGCCTACGCAGTATACTTACATGATACCAATCAACGTTATTTATTTAAGAATGCTGTCCGGGCGCTCAGTCATGGCTGTGTACGAGTACAGGAATGGAAAAAACTTGTTTTTTACATTATCAGTAACGACAGCATGAATATAAAACCGGGTGAAACGATGCGGTACAATACTGATTCAGTAATGACTTGGCTTAACCGTAAAGAAAACAAACGCATTGGTGTTAAAAACAGGATATCATTGTTTATTCGCTATTTTACCTGCGAAGCAAAAAATGGTAAAATAAAATTTTATGATGACATTTATGGAGAAGACAAATTAATAAGAGAAAAGTATTTTACTGATAAATAAATAGAAATCCACGTCCCTTTTTTAACCAACGATTCAATTTTCCTGTATGAAAAAACTTTTACCTTCCGCAAGGTTAATGGTTGTATTTATTTTTTGTACGTTGTTGTACACTCAAACTATTGCTCAGCCAAATACCCCGAAAGCCCCACTCAGCCATACGAATAAACGTGTTTTATACGGAACAGCTAGTTTTTATGCCGATAAATTTAATGGTCGTCAAACAGCTAACGGTGAAATTTTTAGACAGGATAAATTAACCTGTGCCTGCAATGTATTGCCTTTTGGTACCTGGATACGAGTATCCAATGTGCATAACGGTAAGTCAGTGGTTGTAAAAGTGAACGACAGGCTTCATCCAAAAATGCGGCGTATAGTTGATCTTACAAAAGCTTCCGCAATGTTATTAGGCTATAAGTCACTGGGGATTGTAAGGGTGAAGGTAGAAGTGCTCGGAAAAACCAGACCCGTGCAATAGTAATGTACTTGTAATGCAGCACGGTAATTAATTTCACGGTTTAAGTCTAAGCAATTACTTTTGTCTTCAGCAAAAGCTACACTTCATATGAAAAAACTTATTTTGTGCTTTTTAGCTGTTGGCCTGGCTGCGACAACATTCGGGCAAACGGCCTACGTACGCAGGCCATCCTTCGCCATGCATTTGTTTTTTGATGATTTTCAAACTGCTTCCGATATAAGATCGTCAGGGCTTGCGACGGCGCTAAAAAATTATTCTGCCAGCGGCCGGTTAAAGGCCGGGCTTGGCTTCAGTTATATCAAAGGCATAAGTGAGCATGCAGATTTTGTTGCTACAGGATCCGGATCTTTTCTTGAATACCCCATTCCTAATCAGCCGCTCGAAGGGTATAATAGATTTCTGATGGAAGTTGCCGCTACTGTGAATGTAAAATTACTCACCGATAAATATGTTGTTTCTCCCTTTTTGACAACAGGCGTTGGCGCATCAAAATTTGGTGGCTACTATGGTGCTTTTATTCCTGTAGGCGTAGGTTTACAATTTAATCTTTCAGATGATGCATTTCTTTTGGTAAACTCGCAGTATAGAATGCCGGTAACGGAGTTGGTGAATTACCATTTTTATCATAGTGTTGGTTTTGGAGCCAATCTTTTTCCAAAAAAGGAACCTGCTACCAAACCTTTACCAGTGCCGGCAATTGTGCCGGTAAAAGACCGTGATGGTGATGGTATTGTAGATTCGCTGGATAAATGCCCCGATGTAGCGGGCGTGGCTGCGTTGCAGGGTTGTCCTGACAAAGACGGGGACGGAATTACTGACGCCGATGATAAATGTCCTGATGTGGCAGGTCTCGCCCGGTATAACGGTTGCCCGGTACCGGATACAGATCACGACGGCATCAATGATGAAAATGACAAGTGTCCGGCCGTTGCAGGTGTTGCCCGTTACCAGGGTTGCCCAATACCAGATACAGATGGGGATGGCGTGAATGATGAGGAAGATAAATGCCCATCCATAGCAGGCCCTGCAGATAACTTTGGCTGCCCTGTAATTGATAAAAAAGTGATTGACAAAATCAACATTGCGGCAAAGAATATTTTCTTTTCTACAGGCAGCTCCAAATTGCTTCCCACTTCATTTAAATCTTTAAATGAAGTGGCTAAAATTTTAAATGCTAATTCATCTTATAAACTGGATATAGAGGGCCATACCGATAACACCGGCAAGGCGGATAAAAACCAGCTGTTAAGTGAAGCAAGAGCCAAAGCAGTGGCGGTATATATACAAAATAAAAAGGTAGATACTGCAAAATTAATTGCCAATGGCTATGGCCAGGATAAACCTGTAGCCGATAATAAAACGTCAGCCGGACGTTCAAAAAACCGCCGCGTCGAGTTAAAAGTTAAAAATTATTAAGCGCAACTATTATTACAAAATAAATTATAATCCTTTGGCATTGCCAGGGGATTTTTTTTAACAGGAAAAGCTGAATTAAAAAATAGTAGTTGAAATTACCGATTTCGCAAACACGGAAAGTATCAAAAAAATCAGCACTTTTTCATTATTGCTTACTTTTGCAATCAATAAATTATACAAATAACAACAACAAGTTTTATGGCGAAGATTGGTATCAACATAGCAACAGGCAGTTTGCAAAAGGAAGAAATAATAGTGGGGATAGACCTTGGAACAACCAACAGTTTAGTAGCCATTATTCACCCCGAAACAAAGCAACCTGTCGCATTGAAAGAGCATAACAGCAGTTCACTGGTTCCATCTGTAGTGCATTTTGATGCAGTTGGAAATATTACCGTGGGTGAAGAAGCAAAGAAATACCTGGTAACAGAACCGCACAATACCATTTTTTCTGTTAAGCGTTTAATGGGTAAATCGTATAATGATATAAAAGACAATGCGTCTTCTTTTTCGTATAAGGTGATAGATGACAGTAACCAGGCAATGGTGAAAGTGCAGGCCGGTACAAAATTTTATTCCCCGGCTGAATTATCTTCCTTTATTTTAAAGGAACTAAAACAACGGGCAGAACACATTTTAAAAACGCCTGTAAATAAAGCCGTGATAACCGTGCCGGCGTATTTTAACGACGCTCAAAGACAAGCTACCAGGGATGCAGGAAAGCTTGCAGGGTTGGACGTGTTGCGTATTGTAAATGAGCCTACAGCCGCAAGCCTAGCATATGGGTTAGGTTTGCATAAAGAAGACGATAAAACAATAGCCGTGTACGATTTGGGTGGAGGCACATTTGATATTTCGTTGTTAAAAATTAGCGGAGGTATTTTTGAGGTACTGTCGACCAATGGGGATACTTATCTTGGTGGCGACGATATTGACCATGCGATTGTTAAGCACTGGCTACAGCAGGCTGGCGTAAGTGAAGCAGCGTTACAGGAAAATAAAAAATTTGCACAAGGCATCCGTTTGCAGGCCGAGGCGGCAAAGATATTTCTTTCTGAAAATGATAATTTTGAAAAATTATTTAATGGAGATAAATTACTCATCAGCCGGCAAACGTTTGAAAAAATTATACAGCCATTCGTAGATAAAACGCTTACCTGTTGTGCAAATGCTTTAAAAGATGCGGGGCTAAAAAAAGAGGCCATTGATGTAGTGGTAATGGTAGGTGGTTCTACAAGGGTGCCATTGATAAAAGAAAGCGTTGGAGCTTTTTTCGGCAGGCCGGTAAATGATAGTGTTAACCCCGATGAAGTAGTGGCATTGGGTGCGGCGATACAGGCGGATATATTAGCCGGTAATAATAAGGATGTGTTGTTGCTGGATATTACACCACTTTCACTTGGTATTGAAACCATGGGAGGCTTGATGGATGTGTTGATACCCCGTAATTCGAAAATACCCAACAAAGCATCCCGCCAATATACCACACAAAAAGATGGACAAAGCGGTATGAAAATTTCCGTTTACCAGGGCGAAAGAGATATGGTAAAAGATAACCGGAAACTGGCGGCATTTAATCTTACTAATATCCCATCCATGCCCGCAGGTTTGGCAAAGGTGGAAGTAAGTTTTTTGATTAACGCAGACGGTATTTTAGTGGTAAAAGCAAAGGAGCTAAGAAGTGGTGTTGAACAGAGTATTGAAGTGAAAGCACAACAGGATTTAACAGATGCAGAGCTGGAAAAGATGTTGCTTGATTCCATCACGAATGCAAAAGAAGACATTGCCACCAGGGCACTCGTAGAAGCCAGGACAGAAGGGGAGCAGCTGCTGGAAACAACAGAAAAGTTTATTCAGAAAAATACCAGTCATATTACCAAAGAAGAATTAATGCAAACCGCCGCGGCTATGCAGGCCTTGCAATTATCGCTTACTATGGATGATAAAGATCTTATTCATACCAAAGCCGAAGCGCTTAATGGTATCTCAAGACCCTATGCCGAAAGAATTATGGATGCAGCCATTTCAATTGCTATGAAAGGAAAAGCGGTTTAGTTTTTTTGTTTCAGTAGCTTTGGCCGCCATGATTAAAAAAAATGGAAACAACCCTAAAACGAAACGGTTGTGGTAGTCGTCGCACTGCATCATAATAACTGTAGCAAAGGTTGAAATGCTGATGAGCATAAAATAGAAAACAGGTTTGTAGGTTTTTTCTTTTTGTCCCGCTAATCCCGCCAGGGATAAAATATACAGTGGAACTATAAATAAGAGCAGGAAAATATTGTGCAGGTTGGAATAATAAGGTCTTGTCATAAAGAAAAAGGCCTTAAGCCTTAATATAGCCAATGAAATAAAGTGAGAAAAATTGTGGCTAACATAATAATAAAGCTGTTGCACGGGTGTGCCGGTAGTTGACAGGTCAAGTGCCGGATGCGTCGAAGGAATTATACCGCATACAATGCATCCTTCCGTTGCAGAAAGGGTTATAGGAACATTGGATGTTGTGGTAAATATGATATTGGTTACAAATAACAATGCTCCCAACCCGATAATTGCCGCTGGTATAATCAGCCGTTTATTCTTTTTGGGAACGATCAGATAGAGATAGCATAATACTCCAGGGATAAATAAAATGCCAAGTGGCCTTGCCAATATTGTGAGCAACAGCGCAAGAAAAATAAACTGTATTCCTGATTTCTTTTTTGTAATGCTATGCTGGATAATGGTCGAAACCAGTAACAAAATACTGCTGTAAAAAACCGATTCAGTAAACAGAAATACATTCCATGAGCTGTAGGGTGAAAATATAACCGCGGTACAAACTATCAGTACTGGTAAAATCGAAAATGGACGGAAAAGTAATTTAAGTGATGCATGGAAAAATAAAATAACAGCTAAATTTAAAAGGGACTGCAATATTACGGCGCCAGTAAAACCAATTTTTAGCTGCAGGGAAACGTAGATTAAAAATATCGTTATTGAGTAAAACCAAAACCTCAATGCTGAAAGTGCCTTGTGGTTTACCAGGTTTTTTGCTTCCTGTATATACTTCTCTGCTTCCAGCGTTGTCCCGATTCCAAATAAATGCAAATGCAATAAAAAAACAGCAGCATATAAAAACAGGATGACAGGAATGCTGTATTTTAAGCAATTTTTTTTTATGTAGGCAATGGTCAATTGATAAACTGGTTTAAAATGTGAAAATGTCAAATACTGTTGCTGAAATAAAAATCAAGTAACACTATTTGGCTTTTTAAATATAGAATACTTATTGTTCTTTTTTAGAAAATAACCTTCAAAGAAATAATATGACGCAACAGATACAAGTATTGAGTAAAAAAACAAGTGCATAAATCGAAAATTCGTTTGCAAAATTAAAATGTAGCGGTAGATTTTTTTTACACATTAATATGTTATTTTCTGATCCTTCTTTTAACAGTAAAAATGTTACTAGCAATCCGCTCAATACAAAAAAGCGGTCTACGCCTAATTTACCTAATACCAAATAGGAATGATTGGATGCATAATTGTTTGACAGTTTAAAATTAGATTTCATCCCTTCTACATGACGAATGCAAACCATCATGGCCGCAATAAAACGCAGTTCATCTAAATTAGGAAACCGAAAGCGCGGTTTTACTGCGGTATAACCGCCCGTATAGTTTGGCAATTGGTTCAGGAAAATATTTTTGATAAGAGCGGCTTATTTGGAAGGTTTGAATACAGGTAAAGAAATAATGAAAACGCAATCAAATATTCACCAAGAAGCAATTGCATCGGGATTATTTTAAAAAAGTGAGCAGAAAAGAACAGGCCTGTAAAAAGGGTTACCAATATAGCCTTACTGGCTTTTTCCCAATTGAACAATAACACGGACAATGGAAAAAACAGCTCTACAAAATAATAATCGCATTTTGGAATCCATATAAAAACTTCGCTTAAATAGTTAAAAAAGAAGCCAATTAATAAAAGAGATGTAGGATCGGTTACTTTGTTTTTATAAAAGAATACAAAGGATAATATTACGAGCGTCATTAGTAAAATAAGATAGTAGACGGCAGGGGATGCATATATATCAAATATGGCTCTCAGTTCAAAGGGGATATTGGCAATATAACCTGGCATCGGGTAGGTGTGAAAATTGGATTGGCCTTCAATAACAGGTGGCACAACAAGTAGATCAAAGTGAATGCCGTGGTCATAATCCCTTCCCGAATAATATTGCAACCAGCCCCTTGACGATTTGAAAAAATCCAACCAATTGTTTAATTGATGGAACAGGCAAATTTGCACTACAGCTATAATACCTGAGATTACAAGCCCTTTTAAAAAAAGTTTTCTGTTACTGGCCATTAAAAATGGCAATGCAAAAAATGCGTAACTGGGCCTTAACCAAATGCAAATGCCGATGGAGAGTCCATAATAAAATAATGCCTTGGGGTGTTTGTTGAAAAAAACAAAAGTCAAAGAAAGCAATAACGGGAATAGTATATAACTCTGCCCAATGTGGACATTCATGATCCATGCCCGGGATAGCAGTAAAAAGGAAAATAATAAAAGTAATAAGTTTTTCGTAATCAGTTTATTGCTTTTGAAGTAAAAAACGTAAAAAATCAGCAGGATGGAGATGTATTGAAACGCAAACCATATTTTTTCTATTAATGGAAAAGGTAGCGGAGCAAGTGGCTGCAATAGCCAGTTATAACTGGGCGGCAGTGTAACAATATTTTGCTTAAAAGTACTATCCCCTTCATATTGCAAACAAAGTTCTGCGGGGTAGTCGGGCGTCCACTTAAAAAAATAAGGCGAATAGCCTTTGGCCATATATCTTGCCCCCACAATTCTTTTTCTCAGGTCACAAGGGTATCCTGATTGCTGATTTTTGTAATCACGATAAATGCCCGCACACAACACTCCCGCAAATAAAATAAGCAGGAACCGGTGGATATGCATTTGATATTTAATCAGAAAATTCATTGGTGAGTAGATTGATTTTTGCCACTTTTGTTTTCCTTTTCAAATATTACCCACTGACTGAGATTTAATATCTTTCTGTAAAAAACTGTTTTGAACAGGTGTATGTTTTTAATGTTACGGAGATGATTGTGAGGACTGGTCCTCTTTTGATTAAGCCCGAAAAATTCAAGTAACTTTAATAGCGGGTCCGCCGAAGGGTTTGGTGTTGTAATCAATAAGCTTCCGCCGGGCTTTAGTAATGAATAACATGCATTCCAGATGTCATCATGTTCTACTACTTCAAAAGCAATTATTATATCAAATTTCTCAGGCATTAATCCAATGGCTTTCCAATTTTTTATATCGCCCTTAATGGTTGGTGTTCCTTCCAAATCAATACCAGTGTAATTTTTCCATCCGTTATTTAATAAATAATTTCCTAACCAGTTATTGCCACAACCAACTTCCAAAACAACAGCGTTTTTGGGTATTGGTTTAATAAAAAAGTTGATTTTTTTTTGTCGGGCGATATCGCTGAAAATTGGCATAGATGTTAATGGATTTATTTATTTTTCTTCATGATATTCATCTTCCATATTGATGCTCCAGATATTGGATTTATCTTTTATTCCATCCCTGATATTCTGAACAGCCCGCATGGCAGTTAGCATGGAATGATCCTGGTTGTTGTATTTGTGCAT
>JANYFI010000590.1 GCA_025362765.1 Ferruginibacter sp.
TGAAAGGGGGCCATTTGCTGCACCGTATCATTGCCGGTTACAATAATTTGCTGCGCCATTTTTTTATAGCCAACAAAACTTACCGTTACCAGGTACTTGCCTGCAGTTGGCCTATGTAAAGAAAAACCGTTTTTAAGCGAGCGTGCCTGCCTTACCAAAACAGTATCTGGCAGGCTAAGCAAAGCGATAGTAGCACCTTCCAGCGTTTTACCGGTAGCGCTATCAGTAACCATGCCTTTTATAACTGCTGATTGAGCATATACAGTAAGCCCGCTGAAAGCTAACATGCAAAATAGTAATGTTATTTTTAGGGAAGAAAAAGAAACTGCGCTTTTATCCATTAAACTTACTGGGTTTACGTGGCCTTGAAGGTAAATTTAAATGATAGGCAATAATAGTTAACGGATGTTATCATCGCTCACAATATTTTGTTGCAATTACCGCTAAGGTAAGATATGCATTATTAGTTATGCGTTATAAGTTAGGAGTAGTGAGTTTTTTAACGCCATAGTAACAAGTTTTACACCCACGTCTGACTGGTTACTATAAATTCAAAGGCTTCCAGCTTTATAACTTACTTGTACGTATAACCATGGTGAGTAAAATTTTTATTAAAAGATATCCTTACTATTTCTTTGGGTGCACGGCTGTATTTAGTATCATCAAGGTAAAGAAACAAAGCCTTGTAAAAAGTAATAATAAAAGAAAGCCCCACATTTTTTAGCAAGCAAATGTTGTATCTTCCCTCAACAAAGTAAGTATGGTGCTTAGCACATTTTACATTACTCCGTACCAACTATTAAAAGCTGCATAACCTTGGAAGTATGCCGGCCACAAACTATACACACAATATAATTTAACAAGCAACAAGCACATTTGTAACACTAATAATAAGAACGATATGCAACAAGAAAACAACAGCCGCCGCAACTTTGTAAAGTTTACCGCTTTGGGGAGCCTGCTCACAATCGGCAGCCCTGCGGCTTTATTGGCAGCAACAACCAATGATACTAACGGCAAGATAAAACTGGAGAAGGGGCAGGTAATACTTTTTCAGGGCGATAGCATTACTGATGCCGGACGTGACAAAAATAATAAAGACGCTAACAGCACCGCCGCATTGGGCAACGGCTATGCTTACCTTGCCGCCGCCGCATTGCTACAAGCACATGCGGATAAAAACCTTACCATTTATAACCGTGGCATCAGCGGTAATAAAATACCAGACTTAGCCAGCCGCTGGCAAGCCGATTGCCTTAATTTAAAGCCTGACGTACTAAGTATTTTTATTGGTGTAAACGATTTTTGGCATACGCTTACATCCGGCTACAAAGGTACCATCAGCAATTATACCGATGGATTTAAAAAGCTGCTGGACGATACAAAAAAAAGCCTCCCCAACGTACAGCTTATTATCGGCGAGCCTTTCGGCGTTACGGGCATTAAGGCGGTAACTGCCAGCTGGTACCCGGCCTTTGATGAATACCGGGCAAGTGCCAAAGCAATAGCAGAAGCCTATGGCGCTACCTTTATACCTTGCCAAAAAGTTTTTGATGCAGCACAAAAAGAAGCACCCGGAAGTTACTGGACAGGCGATGGCGTGCACCCGACAATTGCCGGCGCTGAGTTAATGGCCCATGCCTGGCTGAAAGCGGTTAAGTAATTTTAAACAATCATCTTATTTATAAAAACCTTTACAATGAATTTGAAGAACAAAGCTTTTCTGCTGCTATGTACTTTTTTTGCCTGCCTGCATATTGCCACTGCACAACGCAAGCTGGATAAGCTTTTGCCGGTAAGGGCATTTTGCATTAGCGCACCAAAGCCCGCCAACCTGCAGCGGTTTGTAAAATTTATTAATGAAGAGTTGCCGGGCAATAAAATAAATACCCTCATCCTCAGGGTAGATTATAATTATCAGTACGAAAGCCATCCGGAACTTCGTGATAGCATCGCCCTATCAAAAGATGATGTTAAGCAATTGGTAGAAGCCTGTAAAAAGAATAATATCCATTTGATACCGCAGGTCAATTTGCTCGGGCATCAATCGTGGGCTGGCGTTACCAGCAGCCTGTTAAAAAAATATCCACAGTTTGATGAGACGCCAAATGTATTAATGCCTGCCGTTTATGTTTGGCCCAACCCAGATAGCTTATATTGCAAAAGTTATTGCCCATTGCACCCGGATTTGCACGCCGTGGTTTTTGATATTGTAGATGAAATTTGCAGCGTGTTTGAAACAAACGCTTTCCATGCTGGCATGGATGAAGTTTTTTATATTGGCGACCCTAAATGCCCACGCTGCGCCGGTAAGGATAAAGCCGTTTTATTTGCCGGGGAAGTAAACATTATACGCAACCATCTTGCCTTAAAAAAACGTAAGCTATACATTTGGGGCGATAGGCTTATTGATGGGCACGCCACCAAAGTAGGCGAGTGGGAGGGGAGCTACAACAATACCCAGGATGCCGTAAACCTGATTGCGAAAGATGTAGTGATATGCGACTGGCATTATGATAAAGCAGAACCAATGCCAGCGTATTTTGCCAGCAAGGGGCTAAGCGTTATTACCTGCACCTGGCGCACGCCGGATGTTGCCATAGCACAAGTAAAAGATATGGTGCAATACAGGAAGGCCGCAAAGCCAGCCGAAAAAAAATTGTACCAGGGAATGATGATGACCATTTGGACAGGCACCGAACCTTTTTTAGATGAATACTATGCAAGAAAGGATAGTATTACCGGCACTGAAAAAACACAGGCGAACACCTTCAAAGCATTTACAGCAACCATTAATACTGTGGCAGGCTCAAAATAAAAACTGCATCAACTTTACTTCATGAGCATAAGCATCAAAGCAATTATTACTGGCACAACGGGCATGGTAGGCGAAGGCGTGCTGCATGAATGTTTGCAGCACCCAAAAGTGGAAGCAGTATTAGTTATCAACAGAAAGCCCTGCGGTATAACGCATCCCAAATTAAAAGAAATAATCCATAACGATTTCTTTGATCTTTCTTCCATTGAAGGCAGCCTAAGCGGTTACAATGCCTGCTTTTTTTGCCTGGGCATAACGTCTCTGGGCACTGCAAAAGAGGAGTATTATAAAATGACCTACACGCTTACTTTGCATGTAGCGCAAACGCTTAGCAAGCTCAATAGTGCAATGGACTTTTGCTATGTTAGTGGTGCTGGTACCGATAGCACAGAAAAAGGCCGCATTAGTTGGGCAAGGGTAAAAG
>JANYFI010000592.1 GCA_025362765.1 Ferruginibacter sp.
ATCATCATTTACAATCCCGATTTTGCCTTCATCATGGTGAATGATAAAAGCAGCATTTTCTTTGGTAGTATCATGCAATAAATCCCTGCCGAGGGTTTTGTTGGTATAAGGCTGGTGTATCATTCCCGCAAGGATTGGCAATACATCAATCTGAGAAGCAGTAGTAGCAATTTTACGGGGCAACAGCAAGGCAGGTGCATAAAACAGTAAGGGAATGTGTTCGTCATTCAACCGCTGGTCTGTCCAGGCTTTCGGGTACATGGCATTGGCATCCCCTTCTACGCCATGATCGCCCATAAAAATAAAAATAGTATTATCAAAATAAGCCGACTGTTTGGCGGCTTCTATAAATTTTTTATAGCAGTAATCGGTATAACAAAACGCGTTGAATTCCGCCAGCGATTCAAAACCATATTTGCGCAATTCCTCTATGGGTACATTTCGTTGTACAAAATCCCTATCTTCTTCAGGAATAGAATACGGCCGGTGATTATCAGACGTTTGTATAATAGTGAAGAATGGTTTTTTTTGTTGCTTCATTACCTTATCTGCTTCTAAAAATAAATTCTTATCGCTAATGCCCCATACATTTAATTTGGGCGAAGTAAATTTTCCCTGTTCATAGATCTGAACTTCATTGATGCTGGAAACAAGTCCCCGAAAATTATTAAAATCACTGCTGCCACCTAAAAAGTAAAATTTATCGTAGCCCTCAAAATTATTGATGATACTGTATTGATTCAGCGACTGCGGGTTGCGGCTGCTAAACTTGGATAGTTGTACATCTGGGATGCCTGTTAAAGTAGCAAACACGCCCCTGGCCGTACCAAAAGTGGGAGAAAAACAACGATCGAAAAAAATACCCTCTTGTGTTAACTGGTTAAAAAAGGGCGTGCTGTTTAAAGGATTGCCACTCATACTGCTTTTGTACATGCTGAAGCTTTCACAAATAACCAGTACAATATTAGGTTGGCTTTCCAGCGAGCGGCTACCAGGGTTGATGGTACGCTGGTAACCATTTACCTGCGAGCCGGTTTTATTCAACTGCAAAAAGCCGCTGATAACAGGATAATATTTCTTTGCCTTGCCATCATCCACCGCAGGCTTACGAAATTGTAATGTAGTAAAAAAATTCTGCAGGGGATTTAGCGCCAGGTAACTTTTAAAATTGTCATTGAGTGCAAAAGCATCTCTCCATCTCAATGGCGTTACCGACATAAAGCCAAACAAAAACCAACCCAGTAATAATATGGCAGCCAGGTGCCAACGGCGGTTATAACTAAATTTATGGATGTTGATATTGCGTTCTTCCACACTCACATGCGTTTTAGAAAACATCCAGGCCATCATGCCCATGGCGCCCAACAGGGCTAAAAAAATCCATACCATAGGATAACTTTGCCACAGCATTTCAAACGATATTTTTGCATCTTCTGCAAAATTTAATGCACTTGCATTCAGCCTGGTATTAACATACGCAAAGTGTCCAAAATCGGCGCCAAAAAAAAATAATACAAACAAGGTAACTACCGCAAGGTATACAGCCCAGCCCCTTTTACATCGCTCCGAATAAAAAGGAGAAAATTTTGGAAACAATGAAATGAATGCAATTGGTAGCAATACAATGCCAATCCAGCGTAGGTCATATTGCAATCCCAATAAAAAAGATGGAAACAATTCGCTCACCTTTGTTGAAGCAGGTTTAAAACAAATTAAAGTAACAACCCGGAAGCCCGTAAATATGCACAGGTAGATAATAAAGAGATTTATTATCCATTGAATTGTTTTTGGAAAACGCCACCTTGCAAGCATAGTTACCTGTGTTATTAATACCGCACTTTAACAGCAATGCTGTTGCGTGTTAAAAGCGGTAATCAGTATTTTCTTTTGTTATTGAACAATAAATACCTTGCGGTTTCATAATAAACATCTGTGAGGCGACTCATAGTTGTTTTAATGCTGTCAGTTGCTGCAGTAACCGGCACAGGGTTGTTGTCTGTTACAGAAACCAAAATGGCCTTTTTTGTACTTACATTTTTTGTGTAAAAGTACCGGCTATTTACCATACCGATATTTTTAGTATCATGGTCAATGATAAACGCATATTTTTCAACATTGTCTGAAGAATCAAATAAGCTTTTGCCCATTGAATTGTTGTGATAAGCAACTTTAGCCAGTGATGCTACAGAAGGCATAATGTCTACCTGCGAACAAACGGAATGCGACAGCTTTGGCTGCAATAATTTAGGTGCGTAAAACAACAACGGCACATGCTCCTGGGTCAGCCGCTGCTCCGTCCAGCTGGCAGGATACATCGCTGAAGCATTGCCGGCAATGCCATGATCGCCTACAAAAACAAAAATAGTATTGTTGAAATATTTTTCCTTTTCAGCCGCTTCAAAAAACTGCTGGTAACAAAAATCGGTATACCTAAAGGCATTTAACTGATCAATATTTTCAAACCCGTATTTATGAATGCTGTCTTCAGGATAGTTTACTTTTTTAA
>JANYFI010000595.1 GCA_025362765.1 Ferruginibacter sp.
ATCATAATAATGATTGCCACCACCAGATTTTGCTATATGTATTTTTTATCTTCATTTCGTTGTGCAAATATGTGGCGGAATTTATTCATAAAAAAACTTTTTTTGTAAATTCAATAAAAATTTTACCAGGAAATAAAGCAATCGCAGTCCGCCAACAAAGCTTTGGTTTAGACAGAAGGGTGAAGCAGATAATTTGCATTATACCGTGACAGATAATGTGATAAACTTTTATCTTACTTAAAGTACACGATTTATCACGAGGGGAAATATCGGCACCGAACTTATGAATGCATTCTATGCATTAGCCCAAATCAATCAATTAAAAAAGTCGGCCTCTTACTTTTTCGCCCATTCCATAATCAAAAAATAGAAGCGGAACGGGCCGATGGTTTATGAAATCTCTCAACGAATACCATTATTTTAAAACAAAAGAATACTGGATAACCGGGAAATTTAATTCGTGTACTTAGTTATCCTCTGTGTAATCAAAATCGGTTAAGTCAATAAGGTTACCTTCAACAAAAATTTAAAAATATGAACCTCATTATATTTGGCGCTACAGGCCTGGTAGGAAAGCAATTGGTAAAACAGGCATTGTACATGGGCCATCACATAAAGGCATACGGAAGAAATGTGTTTACCGAAAACCTTCCGGAAAATAAAGAACTTGAATTAATACAAGGTGCTTTGTTTGATGAAAAACAGGTATTAAATGCGATTAAGGGTTGTGACGCAGTGCTATCCGCACTTGGTGGAAATTTTGATGGAAAAGATTTTAGCAGGTCGCTGGGTATGAAAAATATGGTGGCACAAATGCAGAAAATAAATGTAAAAAGAATTGTAGCCGTTGGCAATATAGGGATTTTAAATACGAGTGCGGAAGATGCTACATTGATTATGGATCAGCCTGAATTTAAACCTGAGTATATTCCAGTAAGCACTGAACATTTTAAAGCGTATAATCTTTTAAAAGCATCCACACTTGACTGGACACTTGTTTGCCCACCGGATATTATTAATGCGGAAGTAACCGGCCTGTTTGTCACAAATGCTGATTTTCCGCCAACAAAAAATAAGTACCGCGTTAACGCTGGTGACCTGGCGATGTTTATGTTAAAGGAAATGACTGCGGATGAATACCTGCAACACAGGGTGGGCATTTCAAACTAATTTATCAGTTTTTTAACCAACATGCGGTGTATTTTTTTAGACCTTTACAAAAAAAATAAATTGAAACAATTTTTACTTTTTATTTTATTGGTTTGGGCAAGCGTTGTTAAAGCACAAAAAATCGATAGCATATTTGTGCATCTTTATACCGATAGCCTAAAGAAAGGAACGTTCAACTACATTAATATAGATGGACGTTTGACAAACGGACGTTGGCTTCCATTAGACACAGCTGACATCACCTTTACAACATCAGCCGGGCAGTTTAGGGGAAACAGTTTATGGATCGATCAGGATTTTAAACCTGAAAAAGTGTCCGTAAAAGTTGTTCTCAAAAATAACCCTGCTCAGCAAAAAGAATTTGATATTTACGTAAAACAACAACCTGATAACGGGCGATTGAAAACTACCAACGAAATCCTGGAAGAAATGAAACAATCAAAGAGAAAGAACGGTAAGCCGTAAACGAGATGATATCACTAATAAAAATCCCGGTAAATTGAAGAACAATTACCGGGATTTTTTATAAATAATTATCTACCTATCGAAGCATGATCGAAACGAAACAAAATCGAAAGATTTGCATATTAAACAAATATCATTTCACAGAGATTGAATACTGTTAATGAATTACAGGAAATCAAAAAAAATCTGTTTAAATCATTGCATTCAGCGTCATCCGCAATTATATCCATACTACTTGGCGCAAATAAAGTAATATTTGACAAGTTAAAATATTATGCAAACTTTTTAGCGTCTTCCAAAAATTTCGCCAGGCCAATATCAGTTAAGGGATGTTTTAATAATCCAAGGATAGAATCCAAAGGACAGGTGCAAACATCTGCTCCAGCTTCCGCACATTTAATGATATGGTTTGGATAACGGATAGACGCCGCAAGAATTTCTGTTTTATATCCTTGTATGGTAAATATCTGGCGCAACTGGTGAATGAGCTCCATACCATCCCAGCCACTATCGTCAATACGGCCGATAAATGGAGAAACGTACGATGCACCTGCTTTTGCAGCAAGTATTGCCTGGCCTGCGGAAAATATCAGCGTGCAATTGGTTCTGATACCATTGTCAGAAAACCATTTAATTGCTTTCACACCCTCTTTAATCATCGGCACTTTTACCACAATGTTCGGATGTATAGCATGCAGCTTTTTTCCTTCTGCAATAATGCCATCAAAATCAGTAGAAACTACTTCAGCACTAATATCACCATCTACCATTTCGCAAATGGTTTTATAATGATTCATAACTGCTGCTTCGCCCTTGATGCCTTCTTTGGCCATTAAAGATGGATTAGTAGTAACGCCATCTAAAATTCCCAGGTCATTGGCTTCTTTAATCTGTGCCAGGTTGGCTGTGTCTATAAAAAATTTCATACGACTATCCCCTTAAAGGAGGACCGCTTTTTTATTGGTGATAAATTAAAATACCATGCAAAAATATATTAATTGTCATTAAAACAATTAAAAATTATCAGGTTGGTTAACATATACAAAATTACAGAAGATAATTTAACAACGGGGCATAAAAAATGGCAAGTTACTTACATCGCACCGCTCAACCATTTACCCTTGCTACCTTCCGGTCCTGGGGGAGTTCAACAGGAGCTGG
>JANYFI010000615.1 GCA_025362765.1 Ferruginibacter sp.
GGAACAATTAACCCTGAAAGGGCCTGGTGGAATGTGTTGCATTATGCCATCACTCTACAACCTGATTATGCTACTAAAACTATTACAGGTACAAATGAAATACAATACCAGGTAACAACAGACAGCTACCCGGCTTTTATGCAAATTGACTTACAGCAACCTTTAATAATTGATAGTGTACTTTTTAACCGTGGACGAAAATTAAGTTTTACAAAAGATGGCAATGCATGGCATGTCGCTGTTCCCAAACAAAAAAAATTATCTGTTGAGTCTATCCTGATCTTTTATCATGGTACGCCGCATGAAGCATTGAATGCGCCATGGGATGGCGGCTGGGTATGGTCCAAAGACAGCCTCGGTAACCCGTGGATGAGTGTTGCCTGCCAGGGCATAGGGGCGAGCATCTGGTATCCCTGCAAAGATCATCAAAGCGACGAGCCTGATAATGGCGCTTCGCTGGTCATTACCGTTCCTGATACTTTAGTAGCGGTTGCCAACGGTCGCGCCTATCCGAAAGTAAATAATAACAATGGAACGGCCACTTATAAATGGTCGGTGGTAAACCCTATAAACAATTATGACATCGTTCCTTATATTGGAAAGTATGTGAACATCGGCGATGATTATGATGGCCTTAAAGGAAAGCTTGATATTAATTACTGGGTATTGAATTACAACGTTGAAAAAGCAAAGGCCCACATGATGCCCGAAGTACACAGGATGCTGAAGGCGCTTGAATACTGGATGGGACCTTACCCTTTTTATGAAGATGGCTATAAACTGGTAGATGCACCTTATTTAGGCATGGAACACCAAAGCGATGTGGCCTATGGCAATAATTATATGAATGGCGCTATGGGCCAGGATTATTCCGGTAGCGGCTGGGGGCTTAAATGGGATTATGTTATTATACACGAAAGTGGCCATGAATGGTTTGGCAATAATATTACCAGCAAGGATATTGCCGATATGTGGGTGCATGAAGGGTTTACCATGTATAGCGAAACATTGTTCACCGATTATTATTATGGTAATAACGCCGGCGACGAATATACATTCGGCAACAGGAGTGCGATACAAAACATCTTTCCTGTTATTGGTTATTTTGGTGTAAATGATGATATCTCCCAGAGAAACCAGGATATGTATTACAAAGGGTCAAACATGTTGCATACCATACGGCACAGTATAAATAATGACTTTTTATTCAGGGAAATACTAACCGGCTTAAATAAATATTTTTATCATCAAACCGTTACTTCGCTACAGATTGAAAAATACATTAGTGCGCATGCCGACTTTAATTATAGCAACATTTTTGATCAATATTTAAGAAATACACAAATACCGGCATTACAGTTTCATTTTAGCAAGAATGGCCAATCAGTTGCTTACCGTTATAATAATTGTATAAAATCTTTTAACCTTCCGTTGGTATTAAAGAATGGAAAGGATAGTATTAAAATATTTCCAACAACGCAATGGAAGACGTCAACAATCAACAAAAAGCAGGCTGACTTATTTAACGTAAAAGCCATTACCACTGCGTATTATTTAAAAGCGAAGGAGGAATAAAGCAATTTAATTTTCGCTCTGTTATACCTTGGCACCTAAAAGTATTTGCTTCCTAATGAATATGTCATGTTTGGGAAAATTCCATTTTCTTCTTAACTCTATTTTAAATTGAATTGATAAAACCTCTTGCTTTCGTGGAAACGTAATCAAGTAAAAGACTTCAGGAAACTTATTTTAAACTCCTTTTTTATTAATGTACTTTTTAACAGTTGGTACCTGTCAAGAACTTACCTAAAACATCTTCATTTACTTTAAAACAAAAAAAATTACGCTATTTTGCTTTTTTTATATTTTAAAAAAAACGTAGAATTATTTTATCGCAAATTTTATTTTAATAAACGCAGCGAGATGAATGGAAAAGTTTACAATAAATATATAGGTGCTCTAGCCCGGTAAACATCGGTGAGACCGGAATGCAGCTTCCCAAAGCAACCACACTAACCAGCAAAAAACGCACAAAAAATTTTCACTAAAAACCCTACACCAATTCAATCACCGTAATTTCCGGTAAAATGCCTACCCTGCCGGGATAACCTATAAATCCAAAGCCGCGGTTTACATATAGTTTTTGTTTTGTTTCTTCGTACAGGCCCGCCCATTCTTTGTACATGTATTGCACCGGACTCCATTTAAAACCGGGTATGTCAACGCCAAACTGCATGCCATGGGTATGGCCGCTTAGCATTAAATCAACTGCGGGATAGTCGGGTCTTACCTGTGCATCCCAATGGCTGGGATCATGACTCATTAATATTTTAAAGGGATATTTTTCTGTTCCTGCATGCGCCAGGTCCATGCGGCCATGTTTTGGAAACCTGGCTTTGTTGCTCCAGTTTTCAATGCCCAGCAGAGCTATCTGTTCGTTGTTTCTTTCCAGTACCACATGCTCATTCATCAATAACCGCCAGCCCAGATCGGCATGTACTTTTTTTAAATGTTCCAGGTTTTCTTCTTTGGTAACGCCTTCATCGGGCCAGCTTACATAATCGCCGTAATCATGGTTACCCAGCGTTGAGTATACGCCCATCGGGGCTTTCAGCAGGCTAAACACATCCATATAGTCTTTCATTTCCGTTGCCCGGTCGTTTACCAGGTCGCCGGTAAATAAAATAATATCCGCCTGCTCTTTTAAAATTTCATTTACGCCATGAAGCACCGCCTGCTTATCGGTAAAGCTGCCACTGTGTATATCGCTGATATGCAAAATCTTCATTCCTTTAAAACCGGCAGGCAAATTATCAAAGGCCATTTGCACCCGTTTTACCTGATAGCTGTATTTATTAGTAAAGCCATATACCAGGCTGCCAAATAAAGTGCTGCCCACCCCCAGGCCCAGCCAGCTTAAAAAAACAGAGCGGCTAATGCCATCTGCGGCAATTCCTGCCGTTGGTTTGTTTCGGGGAAATATTTTTGATATGATCCACTGAATGCCCCTTCTTATATCATCCGTAAAAATGAAAGCCACTGCGGCGACTTTTGCAACGAACAGTCCCATGATGGTAGCAAACAAATATGTTCTTACAATTTTGGGTAAAAAATGCTGACCGGAAAATGAGAACACTAAAAACCCTACGATGGCTATGATGGAAATAGTCCAGTACATAGCATATACGATGGTTTTTGTTTTGGGCGAGGCTGTTTGTGTAACTGTTTTAAGTGCCTGGAAAACATACGTATCCAGCAACAACATGATGGCGAGAAAAATAAAAGCCCCATATGATGAACGCATAGAAAGAGATTGAATTGAAAAATAAAAGTAGCATTTTAATAAAAAAGCACTTGTTAATGCAGTGGACGAAAACCGGGCGGTTTTATTTTACGGATGCCGGATTTTTTATTCCTGCGCCCCAGGCAATAAATTCTTCCAGTTGATGGTGAATGGTTTTGACGGTCTGCTGGTCGGTAAAATTACCGCTTTCATCCATCAGCGTATCAATAGATGAAATGGGCAGTTGGTTGGGATGTACCGTGATTTTTAAAAAGTTCAATATGGCAGCCAAATGATCGTTGCCCCTTAAATTACCCGCCCTCCCACTGCTGACGCCGGTAATCAATGCTCGTTTATTCCACCAGATGCGGTGCGTTTTGCAGGTATCGAACAACATTTTAAGTACGCCGGGAATACTGCCATTATACTCAGGTGAAACAAAAATATAATGAGTGGTGGGTATCAATACCGAATTTTCAATTTCCTCAAAAGCGACGCTGCGGGTATACGTGTTGATATCTTCCAGGGATAAAATACCTGCTTCAATACCCATTGTTTGTAAATCGGCCTGGTAATGCTTTGCTACTTTTAATGTATTGCTGCCCAACCGGTTAGTGCCTGAAATAATCGTGTACATATTTAATTTTACTGCCTGTAAGCGGCTACTTTAACAACTAAGGTAACAGATTGTTGCACAATTTTATGGCGAATGCTTAAATTTGCGCCCCTGTCGGGATATTTGGCCCTTGCGGTTGAATTTCAAACAGTACCTTTGGCACGCTTAAAAAAAATGCATCGGCAATCATTAAAACACAATTTATCTGTTTACAGAAATTAAGGTATGGCAAGAATAATAGGCATAGCGAATCAAAAAGGAGGTGTAGGTAAAACAACCACGGCCATTAACCTGGCGGCAAGCCTGGCGGTACTGGAATACAAAACCTTACTGGTAGATGCAGACCCGCAGGCTAACAGTACCACGGGTGTTGGTTTTGATTTGCACAATGTTACCAACAGTTTATACGACTGTATGGTAAACGAAACGCCTGCCCGGGATGTTTTGCTGAAAACAGATATTCCTAACCTTGACCTGATCCCATCCCACATTGACCTGGTGGGTGCCGAAATTGAAATGATCAATTACCCTAACCGCGAAGGTGTTTTAAAGAAAATATTAGAACCTATCCGGGATGAATATGATTTTATCGTGATTGATTGCTCCCCTTCTTTAGGTTTAATAACAGTAAATGCACTGGTAGCGTCTGAT
>JANYFI010000635.1 GCA_025362765.1 Ferruginibacter sp.
GTAAAAATGATAACTGTATTTGGAAAATATAAAGTGTGGACAAGAAAGGTTGGTGATGGAAAAATTAAAATTTTATTGCTGCATGGCGACCACATGCTAATGTTAGATTCGTCGGATGATTATTTTCCATAAGTGTTGAAAGTTTTAACAGATGTGGAGATGAAGAAGTTTTAAAATGATAAGGGCGCTTATTTCATCAATAAATGATAACAAAATAATGAACAAGAAAATAACCAGCATAAAAATATTTACGCATCAATTTGATGTTTTAAAAAAGTAAATCACCAGGACATGAAAAAAATATTATTCTTTACAGTGTTGCTTTTGCCTCAGTACTACATGCACAAACTTACCTGCCCACATGGGAAAGCCTGGATTCAAGACCTGTTCCCCAATGGTGGAGGGATGCGAAGTTTGGCATCTTTATCCATTGGGGCGTATATACTGTACCGGGCTTTTGCCCAAAAAGAGACTATGCGGAGTGGTATCAATATGCTTTACAAAACGGAGATAGCGCAACAATAAAATATCAAAAAGAAAAATTTGGAGATAAAACTTATTACCAAATGGCAAATGATTTCAAAGCGGAATTATTTAACCCGGAGGAATGGGCGGCATTGTTCGAGAAAAGTGGTGCAAAATATATTGTGCTTACCTCAAAACATCATGATGGTTTTTGTTTGTGGCCCAGCAAGGATGCCAACCGCGATTGGGGATTTGCATGGAATGCAGCAGATGCAGGGCCTCACCGGGATCTGCTTGGGGAATTATTTGCAGCAGTAAGAAAAACTTCTGTGCATGTGGGCATGTACTATTCACTTTTTGAATGGTACAACCCATTGTGGTTGAAAGATAAAAACGCTTATGTGGTGCAGCACATGTGGCCCCAAATGAAGGAGCTTATCAATACATACAAGCCCGATGTTTTCTGGAGCGATGGCGAATGGATGGAGCCTGATACAACCTGGAAAAGCAAAGAGTTCTTGCAATGGCTCTACAATGAAAGCCCTGTAAAGGACAAAGTAGTTACATATGACCGCTGGGGTGATAATGTGTGGGGCGAAAATGCAGTTGTTCATCACGGGGCAGTATATACGCCGGAATATGGAACTTTGGTACATTATGAAAACCATGCGTGGGAAGAAAGCCGCGGCATGGGGTTTAGTTATGGGTATAACCGGTTAGAGGATGCAGTGGACTATAATTCGGCGCAATCATTAATACTCCAGTTAATTGACCAAGTAAGCAGCGGGGGAAATTTTTTATTGGACATTGGCCCAGATGAGCACGGGAAAATACCGCCCATTATGCAGGAACGTTTGCTCCAGATCGGCGACTGGATGAAGATAAATGGCGAGGCGATCTATAATACACAAAGATGGAAAACACCAAGGCAGTGGAGCAATGGAAGCTTTGACTTTAAATTAAAAAACCAGCGCAGCGGAGATTCTTTTTTACAACTTACCGTTGATCCTGATCCGGGTAAAGCAGTAATAGAAAGTTTTTTTACATACAATGCCGCACATAATAATTTATATGCATTGCTGCCACGCTGGCCATTCGATAAAAAATTTATTTTGCACGATTTTGTGTTAAAGCCTGGTACAAAAATAGAATTGCTTGAAACACATGAACAACTGCAATGGGAAGAAAAAGGCAATGATATTGAAATTGCATTCCCGGATTTTGACCCCAACAAAATGAAAAGCCAATATGCTTATGCGCTGAAGTTCAATAATAGCGGGGCTTTTGCGCCAAAACCGAAAGTGGGCGTAAATTATCCGAACGGCTCCTTAAAGCCTTTGGTAACCATAGCTACAGATGATAGATATGAATCGCATTATAGTTTTGCCGGCTCACTACCTACAGAAAATTCGCCGCTCTATACAAAACCTTTTTTTGCTGACTCATCCTGCGTTCTTTCTGTGCGTGCTTTCAAAAAAAATACACAACCAAGTGCCCCTGCGAAAATTCCTTTAACGGTTTGTGCGTGGAAGAACCCGGTGAAGACAGGCAATGTGTTACCCGGATTACAACTGAAAAAATATTTACTGCACTCACCAAGATCAACAGGTGATATGGATAAGATTTCAGCCGAAAAAATTGCCACAGCATCTGTCATTTCAATCACTGATACATTGCGTGCTGAAAATACCGGGCTATTGTACGAAGGCTTTATAAAAATCGCTACGGACGACATTTATACTTTTTATCTCTCATCAGATGACGGCAGCAAATTATATATTGATGATGAACTGTTAATAGATAATGACGGCCTTCATGGAAATGTTGCCATATCAAAAAACATTGCATTAAAGAAAGGATACCATATGTTCAGGCTCGCCTACATCCAGGCAACCGGTGGCGCAGCTCTTTCACTACAATACAATGTGGGCGGTGGAAATAAACTAAATATACCGGCTTCATTATTTTATCAAAAGAAATAACTACTCATGAAAAAACTAATTTTTGCTTCACTAATGCTTATTTTTTTCTGCATGCAATTGCCTTTTCAATCAAATGCGCAATCTCCGATCAAAAGACCACATGATTGGTGGCAGACTGATTGGAAAAAAGATTCTCTTCCGGGAATAAGTTTGAATGAAGCTTATGATTTTTTAAAAGGAAGAAAATCGAAAACAGCTATTGTAGCTATTATAGATAATTGTGTTGATACAGCCCATGAAGAATTAAAAGATTTTATCTGGACTAATAAAAAGGAAATTGCAGGCAATGTGTCTCGTTCTGAAATAGGTTGACTACAAAATCAACCAAAATGGAACTAAAAGACCAGATTATTCAGGAGTATTTAAATACCGGTTGCGGCTACCGGAAACTACAGGCCAAATATGGTATTAGCCGTACAACTATTTGCAAATGGGTGCAGGTATATCAGGGAGTACATAACTTGCCGCCGATAGATTTGCAACAGAAACACTATATTAACCCAATGGCAAAAAAAGCACAACAAGAGCAACCTGCCACATCAGAAAAAGAAGCCGAGCTGCTGCAAAAAATTGCCGTACTCGAAAAGCAATTAGCTCATCAGGAACTAAGAGCTGAGGTGCTGGATACTTTGCTATTTTAAAATGACACTTCTTGATATGAAAAAATTCTTGACCTCATTAGTTGGACTATTATTATTTTTTTCAACTTCGTTCGGACAGACACAAGCTGCTGACACGACAACACAAATAAAATCTTGTGTAGAGACAGTTGCTTATTCAGTTGACGACATGATGCTAAATTCACAAGTTGGACAAAATCTTGCAAAGTCAGGCGTGCCCCCTTCATACAAAGGCGGACTCGAAGAGCTTAAAAAATATTTTACATTACATCCCCTGACGGACACAAAAGCAAAAGACATCGTATTCAGGATTCATGTTGGCTTTTTGGTCAACTGCAAAGGACAGGCAGGAAGTTTTCAGATACAGCATCGTATTTATGTTGATGTGCCATAGTTATATTTTAATTTTTTAATTACTCTTCTCCGCTTCCTTTTGTAACTTGTGATAATAAATAATACGCCCCTTTAATGACCACTTTTGCATTAGGTGGTATTTCTTCCAAAGCTTTTATCTCTGTAAATCCTACATCGCTTACGCCAATGGTAACGGCAATTTGCTTGTAACGGTGCTTTGCTGTTTCTACATAAATATAATGTTCATCGCCATTGCTTACTACTGCTTCGCTTGGCAAAGCAGTAGTTTTGTAATTGTCAATCTGTATTCTTGCTTCTACATACATCCCTGGCAAAAGGCTTTCTGTTTGCCCCTCAATTTTTGCATGAGCTAAAATGGCTTGCTGGTTATCTTCAAAAGATTTGTTTAAGGCAAATATGGTTGCAGGGTGTGTGTGGCTTGCATCGTTTGCATCAGTAAACATTATTTTGTCGCCAATTTTTACTTTAGAAATATCTTTTTCAAAAAGGGTTAAATCTAAATGCAGAAAGCGGTTGTCCACAATATCAAACAGTATTGTATTTGCATCTGCAAACTTGCCCATCGTTAAATTAATGTGGTGTATAAAGCCGCTGATTGGTGCTGTTACTGCAATGCGGTTTGTAAAATTTGATGTGCTGATGTTGGCTGCATTAATGCCTTGTAATTGCAGCTTTGTTTGTAAGCCTTTTTGTTTGGCTTGTGCCATGCCTAATTCATTTTGCACCTGCTGCAAAGTTTTGGTGGCGTTAATGCGGTCTTCCTGCAATTCATTTTG
>JANYFI010000639.1 GCA_025362765.1 Ferruginibacter sp.
GAAAAAGGTGCTGCCACCAACTCACTCATCTGCGAAATCTTCAATCCCCGCTGGCCATGGCAACTCTGGTGCAGGCCCACTTTATGCGGAAAACTTGCATTGAGCTTTTGCACTTTTAATACGTCAGTCATAAACTCCGTGAGTTCATAAATATTACTGCGGATGGCTGTTGCTGCTGCTTCGTGGTGGTCATCGTGTAAATGCTCCTTGATGTGCAGCGTACAACTTCCCGAAGGGCAAACGATGTAATCAAGATTGGCAAAATTTTGTACAAATAACTCATCACATCCTTTGGTAAGGTGCTGAAACCCGGAGTTGGCCATTGGTTGTCCGCAGCAGGTTTGATTGGATGGATATACAACCTCCACACCCAGTTTCTCCAGCAACTGCAATGTAGCGATGGCTACCTGTGGATAAAACTGGTCAACATAACAAGGAATAAACAAACCTACCCTCATAAAAAAACATTGTATGAATTAATGTACAATTTTAGTTCAATTGTGTCGGATGGCAATGGATTGCTATTCCAGTGTGTGTGCATTACCAATGCGGCGCCAAGTGAAGATGCCTGTGCAACGGAAGCTGCAAAAATTTCCAGGTGTGGAAATGCATTGGCCAGCAAGTGCATATACACTGCATTTTTACTAAAACCACCGTCCACAAAAATTCGCTTTACAGAATCCTGCAGCACAAGATTGGTGGCTTGTACCTGTTGCTGAACAAGGTCATAAATCAATTGATGATAAGCTGCTTCGTAAGATTCGAAATCATTTAAATTTCTTTCTCCAAAACCGGACGCAGCAACCATCGTATTATTTGAGGCAATAACAATTTGAGTTGACTTATTTATTATAATAGAAGGATTGTAACTAAGGCCTGAAAAAAAATTATCTGGCCTGTTAAAATGTGCTGAAAGTCTTTTAGTTTGTTGCTCATGTTCGTAGCCCGCAAATAGCCTGCTTGCCTTTACACTTATACCCTGGTAAGTAAGGTAACATAAACAATCCCGGTGCAACTCTTCAACACTTAAGGGCTGGTTATTAAAAGCATTTAAACTGATGCACCAGGTACCGGTGGATAATAAAATAAACGGCTCCTGGAAAGCTGCCAGATAAGGAATTAAAGCGGCTGAACTATCGTGTAACCCTGCGCCTGCCGGAATGTTTTTGTTTACATAACCTGCAATGGATTCACAGGCAAGTATGGGGGCAAATTTTGTATTAATGGCTTCCTGTTTCACCCAGGGATGATACTGGTGGTTGTTGAAATCCCAAAGATTGGTATGGCAACCGATGCTGGTTATATCCGTATGTGTTTTACCTGTAAGAATATAACTGATAAATTGGGGCAGGTGCAAGGCAACGGCAATGCGGGAAAATGTTTCAGGCTGTTGATACTTTAAACGATGCAACTGCATGCCGGAATTTAAATTCCCTAATACAGGCGAGGCAGTTTGTTTTGCAAACGCAGTTTCGCCGCCATACGTTTGGTAAAATTGTTGTTTTAAATCTTCGGGGTAATCTTTAAGGTAATTATATAAAGGAGCCGTTACTTTTCCTGTAGCATCGATGTAGACAAAGCTTGCCCCATAACCGGAAAAATTCACCGCTTTTATTTCGAACTGATCACTATATGTTACTGCTTCGAATGATTTTTTTACCCATTGCGTTAAGGCTTGAATATCTTCACAGGCGAAGGCATCTTCATCGGTGATTTCTGCAAATTGCTCACTTTGTTCCTGTACCAGGTTATACTGTTCATCAAACAACAATAATTTTTTATTGGTTTTGCCAATATCGAAGATTGCTATGACGGGAGTTTTGTTCATTTTTTTTAAGTGTTGAGTGGTGAGGCAATGAGCAGTGAGAAAATTCTCCATTCACCATCATAACCCCGTCGCCACCGTTTTTGCTCCACGTTTTTTAATAAGGTTTTCCCTTACTTTTTCACTCCTGTACACAGCCAGCGGATTTAATGCGGCACCACTTCTAAGCCTGGCTTCTGCCACCAGCGCACGGGTATCAGTACGGAATGCCTGCTGCAATATTTCCTGTGCTGTTACTGTATCATTGTTGTTTTGCGCTTCCTGTAATGTTGTTCTGTCAACGAGCAACGCCTGTGCGTAGGTAATCATGATGGCTTCTACCGATTGCAATAAATCTTCCAGCGGATCTTTTACATTATGCGATGCATCAATCATCCAGCCAATGCCATGGGCATGGTTCATACCTTTGGCATCCATCCCTTCCACCAGTTCATTAAAAATTAAAAAAAGCTGGTATGGTTTAATGCTTCCTACCGTTAAATCATCATCCCCATATTTTGAATCATTGAAATGAAAGCCGCCTAGTTTTCCTTCCATCAACAACAGTGAAACAATTTGCTCGATGTTGGCATTGGGTAAATGATGACCAAGATCAACCAATGTAAATGCTTTTGGACCAAGCTTGTTAACGTAAGTAAATGATTGCCCCCAATCACCCACCGTGGTGGAATAAAAATTGGGCTCGAACGCTTTGTATTCCAAAAACAATTTCCAGTCTGCTGGCAATGCGGAATAAATTTCTTCCAGGCTTTCGAGTGTATTTTGAAAAGCTTTTCTGAAATTTAACTGGCCGGGAAAACAACTTCCATCGGCAAGCCAAACCGTTAGTGCTTCCGATCCTAATTCAATGCCATATTTTATTACTTCAATATTGTGATCAATGGCTTGTCGGCGAACAGCCTTGTTTACATTTTGCAGTGAACCATATTTGTAACTTAATTGCTGGCCAGGTTGGTCCTGGAAAGTGTTGGAGTTCATGGCATCGAATTTTAATCCATGTTGTGCTGCCAGGGCTTTGATGTGGGAAGCGTTCTCCGGGATATCCCAGGGAATATGCAAAGAGATGGCCCCGCTTGCCTGATTCAACGCATGTATCAAACCAATGTCTTCAATCTTCTCTTCGAGGTTACGGGGTTCGCCACCACCCGGGAAACGGCCAAACCTGGTACCACCTGTACCCAACGCCCAGCTTGGAATAGCCACCTGGAAAGCGATCAGTTTTTCAATAATCCCCTCCACATTTTTTATATCTGCGGCAATAAAATCAAACCTACGCTGATGGTCTTTTTGCAGTTCGCTATTATACTGGTCTACAATGTATTTCTCAATTGGCATAACAATAATTTATGGTAAATAAAATACTTCTTTTAAACTAATATTCACAGGCGAATTGTCTTCATTTGTTTCCATGATATCTTTCATATAAGCCCACCATTTTTGCATTACCGGTTCATTAGGTAACGCCTTCAGTTGGGTCCTATCTTCAATGGTAAGATAGCCAAACAATGCGTTTGTTTCTTCATCTAAAAAAATAGAATAGTCATTTACACCAGCTCTTTTCAACAGCGCTTTCAGTTCTGGCCATAACGTTTCGTGCCGCTTTTTATATTCTTCTTCGCAACCTTTAAAGAGTTGCATTTTAAATGCTACACGTTGCATGATTCTTTTTTAATCAATCAATATAGATTTAAGGCCCGACTGGAAAGGCTTTTAATTGCCCCGGCATGAATGCCGGGGCAATTCATTTACTGCATACCGCTACAAATGTCTTAACAAAGCCAGTGAGTGCTGAATACTTAAAAATTCCCCTTGGGGGATTTAGGGGGCATTTCTTTTTATCTTAAAAATCCCGCTGCCACTCCCCCATCCACATTCAATGCATTACCTGTTGATTTATTCAACAACCCACCTACAAAGGCAAAGCAGGCATTGGCAATATCATCCGGTAAAATCGTTTCGTTTAGCAGCGTACGTTTAGCATAATAGGCGGGCAATTCGGCCACTGTTATACCATATGCTTTTGCACGGCCTTCTGCCCAGCCGCCAGCCCAGATATTACTATCAGCAATTACCGCATCTGGGTTCACTGTATTTACCCTTATTTTATCACCGCCTAATTCAGCGGCGAGTAGTCTTGTCAGATGCGCCTGTGCCGCTTTTGCAGAACCATAACCCGCATTATTTGGCCCCGCCACCACTGCATTTTTAGAAACGATGTTTACAATATCACCGCCTATAGCCTGCTTGCGCATGATGGCTACCCCCGCTTTGGATACCAGGAATTCACCTTTTACTAAAATATCATACAGCCTGTCCCAATCATCAATGCTGTGATCGGTGATGGATTTGGAAATACTGATACCCGCATTGTTTACGATGATATCCACGCCACCAAATGCCAGTGCCGTAGCCGAAAACGCTCTTTCAATGGTAACATTGTTGGTAACGTCTAGTATTGCCGAAGCAGCGGCATCACGTCCGAATAATTCCTGGAACTCTTTCATAGCTCCCTGCAAACGTTCTTCATTGATATCGTTGATGATTACGCAGGCGCCTTCACTTGCAAATTTTTTGGCGATGGCTTTGCCTATGCCACCGGCGCTTCCTGTTACCAGCGCAATTCTGCCTGTTAATGCTTTTGGTTTTGGCATGCGCTGCAGTTTGGCTTCTTCCAGCAACCAATATTCTATGTTGAACGCTTCCTGCCGCGGCAAAGCTGTGTATTCACTCACCGCTTCAGCACCCCTCATTACATTGATGGCATTGGTATAAAATTCAGCCGCTACTCTCGTGGTTTGTTTGTCTTTTGCAAAACTGAACATGCCTACGCCGGGATATAAAATGATCACGGGGTTGGCATCGCGTATAGCAGGACTATTGGGATGTTTACAAGTGTTATAATAATCTGCATACATCTTTCTGTAGGCTTCAAACAACGGTGCAATTTTCTCTTTAATAGCGGCAGTATCGATCAAGTTCTCACCAGCCGAAAGGTTCAATACCAGCGGCGAAATTTTTGTTCTTAAAAAATGATCAGGGCAAC
>JANYFI010000689.1 GCA_025362765.1 Ferruginibacter sp.
TTCAGTTTTTTGAATAAACCGCCCGTTTTTTTGTTGAATATACAATGTGGCCGCCTGGCCACCGCCACCGCCTGCATACATATCTTCCAAACCATCTCCGTTTACATCTCCCTTAACCAGGCAAGGGCCTGCAAATGACAACGGGTTTACCAGCAATGGCTGCCGTTTAAAATCATTGATATTACTCACTGCGTTGTGGTATGTTATTGGTGAAGCCATTTCTTCGTAAATGACTTTCTGAGCAGGAGGCAAAATGAATTTTCCGGTGGCGTCAGTTTCATTCAATGTTATTTGCTGATTGGCTTTAATATTCTTCAGTTGCTGCTCTTTGCCCGACTGCCAAATGATTGTCAATGAATCAACTGTTGTTTCATTTCCCATACCAAAATGCAGTATAGATGAAACGGTTGACTGAAATCCGCGGGCAGGCATTTGCTCCAGGTACTGATGCTTTCCATTGGCATATAATTCAATTTTTGCACCAATGCCTGCCGTATTTTTTTGAGCGCCGTTTAATTTTATTTTCAGAAAATTATTTTTCAATTTTGTGCTGGCGTCATTTCGATAAATAAAGGCGGGTTGATTTATATTATTGACCACCAGATCAAGATCACCATCATTGTCCAGATCCGCATACACTGCACCGTTGCTGCTGGAGGGAATATCCAATCCCCACTGCTTACCTACATTATTAAAAGTAAGATCTCCATTATTTTTGTACATATAATTCGCCACATTGGAAGAAGGCATTTGCTTAATGATATCCAGCACATCTTCTTTTTTAAGCCTGCCTTTGGATTGTACAAAATCGTTCATGTATTTCATAAAATCCATGTTGGTAAAATCCCGCAGGTAACCATTGGTAATATATAGATCTTTCCAGCCGTCATTGTCATAATCTGCAAATAAAGGCGACCAACTCCAATCTGTATTTGAGATGCCCGCCAATTGCCCTATTTCGCTAAATGTGCCATCGCCATTGTTCAATTGAAGCATATTGCGCATGTACTGGTAGTAAAAGCCGCTACGCAAACTGAGGTTGAATTTTTCATAGTTGTCAGGTGCAAACAATAATTTTTGCCTTCTGTTATCTTCCGGTAACATATCTAGGGTAAAAATATCTGGCAAGCCATCATTGTTCATGTCGCTCACATTATCGCCCATGGAAAAATGGCTGATATGTCCCATGCTTGATTCAAGCTTATTGGTAAAAGTTCCATTTTTGTTGTTGATATATAAATAATCAGGAACACCATAATCATTGCTGACATAGATATCTGGCCAACCGTCTTTATTAACGTCAGCAACACCGGCGCTTAGTCCGTAGGTTAAAGCTGAACTGCTTATTCCAGCTGACAGTGTAACTTCCACAAAATGATTGTTGTCATTTCGGTACAATTTACATCCGATGTTGGCGTCTTTGTTTTTAAGGATCGCCAGTGTGGCCGGCTCATCCAGCACTTTTAAATTATCGGGGTTGTGATTCAATAAAAACATATCCAGGTCACCATCCCGATCGTAATCAAAAAAGTAAGCCTGGGTACTATAGCCGGTATCCGCCAGTCCGTATTCATTGGCCTGCTCTTTAAATTGTGGTATCCCGTTGGCATCGTTACCCATATTAATAAATAACTGATTGGCCCTTTTGGCCGGAGGCAGTTTACCCGAATAACAAACATATAAATCAGTTTTTCCATCGCCGTTTACATCAGCCATGGTGATGCCGGTTTTCCAGGGGCCTGGTCTTACAACTACATTTGAAGCTGTTGTAATATCCTGGAACTGCATATTGCCTTTATTAAGGTACAATTTGCTCTCTCCGAGGTTACCGGAAAAATATAAGTCTTCCAGTCCGTCATTGTTTACATCACCTGCGGCAACCCCACCACCGTTGTAAAAATATTCATACAGCAGCACATTAGTATTTAATCCCTCGTCAATGCGGTTGTCAAAATAAATATTGGTGGCCGATGCCGGCAATAAAGTGAACAGGTAATGACTTGTATCGGCGGTAACAGTTGCGGGTTGAGAGGTGTGACTTGTGCAGGCTGTTAACAGTAAAATGAAGAAAAGCAACATGCCTCCTCCAATATTTTTTGCTTTCAATTGATGCTGAATTTAATTGTAAAAATAGTAAGCGTTCGATTCTTTAAATAGACAAAATAACAACCGAAAATTGCGACCTTAAAAGTATGAAAAATACTATTAATAATGTGGTAGTTTATACAACAATTGTGATTGAAGTTGAACTGAAAGGAAATAATTGCTCTTGTCTTTCGTTCGAGCGTATTTTGATTAAAACTAAACAGCCTTTAATTAAAAATGCGCCGGCTAAAGTAGCCGGCGCAAAATTGTATTTTAAACTGACCGGATTATTGATATCCCGGATTTTGAATCAACTTATTGTTCTTATTCATTTCATCAATCTTTATAGGCGGGAAATACAATTTGTCATCCCATGACCTGTTTTCAACACCAGATTCAATATTTTGAACGCTATAAGTATAGACATAATTGCTTTTATCATATCGGTAGGTGGTTACAGTTTTACCCGGTTTTAACTTACCTGTAACTGACATGACTCTAACTTTTTGCCCAAGTACAGCAGGCGCTATCATCCATCTTCTTGCATCATAGAACCGTTGTTCCTCATGCACCATTTCGATATTACGCTCATTCTGGTAACGTGTGATAAGTGCGGCACCCGATTCAGTTATTGCCGGCATTCCTGCTCTAAACCGAATTTTATTTAGCCAGGTTTTAGCAGTGGCTTCATCACCCAATTCCATCAGCGCCTCTATGTAGTTGAAAACTACTTCGGTATAGCGTATTTGGATGGATGGA
>JANYFI010000725.1 GCA_025362765.1 Ferruginibacter sp.
TAAAAACCATGGTGTGCTCAGGCGGACTTGGAGCCAAAACCGAAGAGGAAATAAAAACGCGTTGCGAACAGATGAACCATGTAGGAGCGCTGGTGAAGAAGGGCGGCATGATAGCCGGATATCATAACCACAACGGAGAGTTTGACGAAAAAATCGGTGATCGTCCGCAATATGATTTGATGCTGGAACACGTAGATCCTTCGCTCGTAAAAATGCAGTTTCAGGTAGCCGCTATTACATCGGGTTATAAAGCACAGGATTATTTTCGTAAATACCCCGGTCGTTTTATATCGGCGCACCTGCAGGATTACGCTCCTTCGGATCATACCAAAGAAGTAACGATGGGTACGGGCATTGTAGACTGGAAAGATTTTTTTGCCGCCGCCAAAATCGGCGGACTCCAATATATTTTTGTTGAGATGGAAACTGATCCCACTATCATGAAGGGATGTGCGAATTATATAAAAAGCTTATAGCCGGTTTTGAAGTTTGTTGATTCCTTCGCAGCAACGTCCCCGCTCAGCCTTATTTCCTGCGAATACGAAACAACACCCGGCCGGCAGAATCTCTATTGCAGAGAAAGATTTTGGCTAATAAAATGTACCAACGCAGGCGGCAATATGTCGCCTGCGTTTTATTACCAGGCAATTTGTTGCTGCGCAAGGTGGTGCATCCACACATTGTTGGGTTACCACGGCATATTTCAAAAAAAACATTTCAGATTGCCCGTTCTGCTTCTTTGCGCCAATGCAGGCTATATATGTGTGCAAACTGCTGGCTGGTGATTTTCAGCGTCGGAATAACTTAAAGCTTCGCTACTGTAGGGCTTTTTTATTTTAACAAGTAGTAATGAAATAGCACCGCTACATATATAATTTCGTAAATGATCAGCCAATTCATTTAGCTTTTTTTGGGTGTCGGAGATTTTACTTTTACGAGTTTTTCCACTAGTTTGTTGAGCGTAAGCCCTTGCACAATAATTGAAAAGATCACAATAAAATAGCAGCTTGAAAGTATTATTTCACGATAAGGTGAATTGGGAAGTGATAAAGCCATGGCTATAGAAATGCCTCCTCTTAATCCTGCCCAGGTCAGTATTGACAGATTGCTAAAGTTCACTTTACGTAATAAAAAAATAACAGGGAAAGTAACGCTTATTAATCTTGCCGTTAGGATAATAATTATAGAAAGACAGCCGATAAGCCAGTAATGTCGCAAAAAAGGCATTATCACTAATTGGAGCCCGATCATTACGAAAAGAATTGTATTCAATACTTCATCCAATAATTGCCATATCCTATTAAGAAATTGTCTGGCGACATTTGTTTTATCGAGACTTTTATTGCCCACGCACAATCCCGCCGTCACAGCCGCCAATGGTATAGAAGCGTGAAATTGGCTGGCAATATCCGCAACGCCTAGTACCAGCGCAATAGAAATTAACAGGATCGTTTGAAAATCTGTAATTGATTCAATCAGGCGGTGGGCCGCATAACCCAGTATCAATCCTATGCATACACCTCCCAACACTTCACGGGCAAATAACTTTGCTATTTCTATTAAGGAATAATTAGTTTGAGACTGATCGGCTATATTGAGAAGAATAACAAACATGACTAGTCCTAAGCCATCATTAAATAATGACTCCCCCGAAATAATTGTATGAATGCGGGGTGGGATTTTTGATTTTTTAAGAATGGCGCCAACCGCAATTGGGTCAGTGGGTGAAATAAGCGCTCCAAATAAAAAGCAATAAATCAAAGGAGTATTCAAATGCAAAAGCTGGGTTGTTAACCAAAACAAAATCCCAAATACTCCGGCTGATATTACAACTCCTAACGTACTTAATATAAATACAGGCAAGCGTTGTTCTTTAAGTTTTTGATAGTCGAAATGCAACGCACCTGCGAACAAGAGAAAGCCGAGCATAACATCTAAAAGGGTTTTTGAAAAATCTATGCTATGAGCCAATGATACAATTGTATTGGAAAAACCATTACTGATTCTCCCGGCTGCTAATATTACTATTGATAAGATCATCGAAATAGCGACTACCCCAATAGTATCAGGAAGCTTA
>JANYFI010000783.1 GCA_025362765.1 Ferruginibacter sp.
TTGGTGTAAGCCAAGCCTCTCCCTGCCCTCCAAAGGCCTGCCGTCAGGACATATCTTCACAATTTGATGGGTATTATTTTCCCGTGGCAGCATTTATTAATTTTTTCCCCGTCTCTTTGGAGACAATTATGTGGGTATAAAAATGGATGCGATTTGTTTTTATTGTGCCGTTGATACGGTATGTGCGTGTGAAAGGGAAACTCGGGCAATGCAAGGAATTGGAATCTATCAATAAGGCTCTGGCTAAAAGCTTACGCAGCTTGCAACCCCTGCCATAAAGCACACAGTGTATTTACGGCACGCTGTACGCTTTATCATTTTTTAAATCCCCATAACGTACCTACGGCACTAAAAAGCTTTATAGTTAGTGTTGCTTATTTTATAAAGGATTTTGGAAAAAAGATAGCGTCCAAAGGGTAATCTTTAGAAGTATTCAAATTTATCAAACATTACAAATCAGCAGGGGCAGAAACCTTCCTTCGGAGGGCTGGGAGGCTTGGCTAGTAAACAACAAATGCCAGCAATAAGCCGGCATTTGTATTATTTAAAAGAAGATTAATTATTATCTTCTAACTGGTATGCGTTTCCTTCCTTCAGAACGGTCAGCAGAATCTCCGCCTCTTGGGCTTTCATCTGCTCTTTTAAAGCCGCCGTCTGCTTCGTTCATCCTTACTTGTCTTCCGTTATGTTTTTTACCGTCAATGCTTTTAATCATCGCAGGTGCCGCAGCTTTGTCAATTTCAATCCAGCTGTTCATTTCCTTCATGTCTATCTTACCTAAAACTTCTTTGTTAAGGTTGCTTTCGTCTAATATAAATTGTAAGAAGCTTGCTTTGTAAAAACCATCTTTAGTACCAAGGTTTACAAACAATCTTGTATAGCCATTATCATGTTGAAAATTACCTCTTTCCTTTCTGCTGCCATCACGGTTGCCGGTTTCCCTGCTTCCGCCATCCCTTCTTTCTGTGCTCCTCATATCCGCACCGCGAATGTTAGAGTTAAGGTCCTGTGCATTTTCGTAGTACTTTAAAAAATGGTTAAATTCTAAAGCGGCTACTCTTTGCAATACTTCTTCTTTGCTAACATCAGAAAACTTTTCTTGCAGGTCGGCCATGTAAGTTTCGTAATCTCCGTTGCTTATATCGGCTTTCATTAACTTATCCATAAAATGGAAAAATTGCTTGCGGCATACATCTTTGCCACTAGGTACATCCAGCTTATGAAATTGTGCATTTACCATGCGCTCCAGCTGTTTAATCTTATAGCTTTCCCTGCTGTGGCATATAGAGATACAAATACCAGTTTTACCAGCACGTGCAGTACGGCCGCTCCTATGTGTGTAAACTTCCATATCATCCGGAAGTTCGTAATTAATAACGTGTGTTATCCCATCAACATCAATACCTCTTGCAGCAACATCGGTTGCAATTAATAACTGTAAATGTTTTTGGCGAAACCGGCCCATTACTTTATCACGCTGTTGCTGTGTAAGGTCACCATGCAAAGCTTCAATTTCGTAACCTTCTCTTACTAATTTTTCAGAAATATCCTGAGCATCTAATTTGGTACGTGTAAAGATGATACCGTACATGCCGGGGTTAAAATCTATATAACGTTTTAACGTTTCGTAACGCTGGTGCGCTGCTACTATAAAAAACTGATGATCGATATTTACGTTGCCGCTATTCTTTTTACCAACTGTAATTTCTTTAGGGTCGGTCATAAAGTTTTTAGCGATTGCCCTCACTTCTGGAGGCATGGTGGCACTAAATAACCAAATACTTTCCCTATTGATGGTATTCTTTAAAACGAAATCGATATCATCCCTAAAGCCCATGTTCAGCATTTCATCTGCTTCATCCAACACTACATATTTTACTTTTTGCAGGTCAATCGCTTTACGCTCAATCAAATCTATCAAACGGCCAGGCGTTGCTACTACTATATGTACCCCTCTTTTTAAATTGCGTATTTGCATAGTTATAGATGCACCACCATAAACTGCTTCCGTAAAAAGCCCCTTAGTATGTTTGGTATAAGTAGCAAGGTCATTAGTTATCTGCAAACACAATTCCCTTGTAGGGCAAACTATTAATGCTTGTGGATGCCTTTCGTTAATGTTTATGAGATGTAGTAATGGAAGCCCGAATGCCGCTGTTTTTCCGGTTCCTGTTTGTGCAAGACCTACAAAATCTGTTGTGCCTGACAATAAAATGGGGATGGCTTGTTCCTGGATGGGAGTAGGATTTTCA
>JANYFI010000811.1 GCA_025362765.1 Ferruginibacter sp.
GAAAAATGGGTGGAAGAACTGAAGAAACGCTACCCTGTAAAGGTAGATGAAGTTGTTTTTCAATCTTTGCTTAAAGATTAACAAAATGATGTTAAATGGCAAAGCCGGCTATCAGAAATGATGGCCGGCTTTTTGTTTTTACAGGCAGAATCACAAAAGATAGCAATGATGCTATTTTATTTTTCAAATTAAATTAAAGATCATGAAGAAAATGACAACGGCGCTATTAGTAATCATAATGGCCATTGGAGCAAAAGCGCAAGTGTATGTACAAGGCGGATTGAATATTGCCAACATCACCAATACCAATAGCGGACAAACGGAAAAAAATAAGCAGCTCGCTACTTTTAATGCCGGCATTATGAGCAGGTTTGGCATTTCCAATACTTTCGACCTCGAATCAGGGGTTTTATTCACTGGTAAAGGATCAAAAGCGGAAACTTATTTTAACGGGGGCAACGACTATGTAAAAACAAAGTTTAACCCACTGTACCTTGAAGTGCCTTTGAATGCAGTGGTAAAAATCCCACTTGATAGCAGGGCAAAATCCAATGTATTTTTTCATGCGGGACCTTATATTGCGGTAGGCGTTGCAGGTAAGTCAACTGCCGAAGCCAGTATTTTGGGGCTAACCGCAAGTTCCAGCAGCAATATCAAATTCGCCAACGACAATCCTTTTACGTCAAGACAGGATGATGCCGCTTACAATAAATTAAAACGATTTGATTATGGTATTAACTTAGGTGGAGGTATAGACTTTAGGAAGTTATTGCTTAAGTTAAATTATGGTTACGGGTTGTCTAAAATTAATTCTACCCAAAATGACAACACAGGAAACGATAACAATAAATTCAGAACATGGAGTCTTTCAGTAGGGATTCCATTGGGCAAATAATATGGAACTCATTAAAAGCGCCGTTCAAAAAAAGGGAACGGCGCTTTTTTATCAATTATTTTTTGTTTTAGCCAGGCTCAAGTTGCCACCACGTTATGCAATTGTTTTAACCCGGTGTTGAATCATTTGTTTTTGTTTTGCCCTGTATAAAAATTACTTTTGCCTTGTATAAAAATCGTAACTGACAATTTGAAAATATGCTTTCACAAAAATTAAGTAAGCTGGCTGAAACGTTGATTGGATCTGAAATTGTAAAACTTGGCGCGGATATAAAGGCTAAGATGATCCAGGGAGAAACCATTTATAATTTTACCATTGGAGATTTTGACAGTTCGGTATTTCCCATACCAAAAGAGTTGGAAAATGAAATTGTTAAAGCATATAGAAACTTAAATACTACCTACCCGCCGGCAGAAGGAACACTGGAATTGCGAAATGCTGTAGGGGAGTTTATTCAAAAAAGAGAAGGGCTTCAATTTGACAACAATGAAATTTTAATTGCTGCCGGAGGCCGACCACTCATATATGCAGCTTACCGTGCCATTGTAGATAAAGGTGAGAAAGTAATTTACGCCGTTCCGAGTTGGAATAACAACCATTATGTACATTTTACGGAAGGGGAACATATAGTAATTGAAAGTAAAAAGGAAAATAATTTTATGCCGTCGGCTGATGAAATAAAGCCCCATTTAAAACGAGCATCTTTACTGGCCTTATGTTCTCCTTTAAACCCAACAGGAACCACGTTTAAAAAAGAAGAATTGGAAGCCATCTGCGACATGGTAATTTCGGAAAATGAACAACGCGGCGGAGAGGAAAAAAAATTGTATTTATTATACGATCAGATATACTGGACGCTGACTTTTGGAGGTACAGTACATTACAATCCCGTTTCTTTAAGACCTGCCATGAAAGAGTTCACCATTTTTATAGATGGTATCAGCAAAGCTTTTGCAGCCACAGGTGTAAGAGTTGGCTGGGCATTGGGGCCGGCTGTTTTAATCAACAAAATGAAAGCAATCAACAGTCACTTAGGCGCCTGGGCACCGATGGCGGAACAAAAGGCTACGGCAGAATATTTACAGCAAACAGCGGCAGTTGATTCTTTTCTAACAACATTTAAAAATGAATTAGCGGAACGGCTGCAACGAATTTATAAAGGATTTCAGGAGTTAAAAAACCAAGGATTTTCCGTGGATGCCATTGCGCCACAAGCGGCCATTTATTTGACTATACAAATAGATCTTGTTGGTAAAACTACGGCCGCAGGTGAAAAATTAAAAGATCAGGCTCAAGTAACTGCCTATGTATTGAATGAGGCTAAGCTGGCAATAGTTCCGTTTACAGCTTTTGGGGCATCGGCACAAAGCAACTGGTACAGGTTAAGTGTGGGCACTTGTAAGAAAGAGAAAATAAATGAAATGCTTATAAAACTGAAAGAGGCCTTACAAAAGTTATCGGAATGACACCCCGGGAATTAATTTTTGCAATTCAAAAATATAAAAGGTTTCAATTCCTGCAGGCGAATGATCTTACGAACTGCATCTTCCCTTTTTATGACCCTATATTTATTAAGATCAATTACTTCGTGAACGGTTACAAGATTGTCCAAACGTTCAACGGTGAACAATAATTCGTGTAATAATTCAACTTCGTTTTCAATGGCTTGGGGGCTCATTAATTCTTGATTAAACATGACAAGCAAGTCGCGGTTTATTCTGTTCATTGATATTATGACTTTTCAGTTTTACTATATCATCTAGTAACCAACCATGCCTCTTTTGTTAGGACATCCGCAGCTTTTCTTTGAAGCGCTACAGCCACATAGGGCAATTGATATAACTAAAGTCAATAAAAAACCAATTTTTAAAAATCGTTGCATAATTAAAGGATTATAAAAGTAAACTAATTTTAAACATTATTATTGCTTTTTTTTTATTAATTTTTTTGAAATTAACAAATGTGCCCCAATTAAAAAATATATTAATAGTGCCTCTGGACTGGGGTCTCGGCCACGCAACAAGAAGTATACCATTGATAACGAACTTACTGGAAAAGAATTGCCTTGTGCTTATTGCTGGTGAAGGGAGTGTAAAAGCCCTCTTGCAGGCAGAATTTCCAGCCGTGCAATTTCTGACTCTTAAAGGCTATAGGATTCGATATTCCAAACAAAAGGGGTGGTTACGTTTTAAAATAATCTGTCAGATACCTGGTATTTTATTTTCAGTTTACAGGGAACACCAATGGTTGAAAATGGTCGTTAAACAACACACAATAGACGCGGTGATATCTGATAACCGGTTTGGATTATATCATTCCCGCATTCCTTCTATATACTTAACACATCAATTGCTTATTAAAACAGGAAATAGGATCACCGAAAATATTTTACGCAAATGTCATCAATGGTTCATAAAAAAATATACCCAATGCTGGGTGCCGGATTTTGAAGGACCTGATAATATAGCAGGTGCATTATCGCATCCCGGCAACCTTTTAAGTAACACTAAATACATCGGTTGTTTATCGAGATTTGAAAAAAATTACAACGGACAGTACGTGTATGATATAATAATTTTACTGTCAGGCCCTGAACCACAACGGACACTTTTTGAAAAGGAGTTGCTTTTTCAGTTAAAAGAGTTTACAGGGAAAGTGTTATTTATCCGGGGTTTACCTCAGGAAGTAAAAGAATTTTCCTCTGAAGGGTTGAATGCAAATATTGAGATAAAAAATCATCTGAAGGGAACCCGCCTTTCCACAGCAATACAGCAATCTGCCCTGATCATCTGCAGGTCAGGATATACCACCATAATGGACCTGATAAAACTGCAAAAAAAAGCAATACTGGTGCCCACCCCCGGTCAAACGGAACAGGAGTACCTGGGTGAATATTTGATGCAAAAAAAATTATTTCTTTGTGTACAACAACAGGGTTTCTTACTGTCCAATGCACTTGGGAAAGCCAGTGGATTTTGTTTTTCCAATAAGGAATATAGAATGGAAGAGTTTAAAAATACGATCAGCCTCCTGATTGAAAACGGATAAATAGCGTAGTTACTTTTTAATAAGAAAATTTACAGCAATCCTTGAAGGTTAGCTATGCTACCTTTGGAAAATCGAAAAGCAAAAAATCTTTTTTTGATTTTTTGAAATCTTTCCATTTTGAAATAGAAGCGGTAACGGCGAATACACCACAGGTAGGCATATCGTCGATCTTTTTATTTTCAGTAAGTTCATTTACAAACTCTGTTATACCCGGATTGTGTGAAAAAATAGCCACACAGTTAAAGTCATCACTTAGTTGTTCAGCCACTTCAAAAAAATTTCCAGAACTGGCCTGGTACAAAGCTGAAATATAGATGATATCGTTAATGTGCTTATGGTATCCGGTACAAAATAATTCCGCAGTTTTCTTTGCTCGTTTGGCGGGGCTTGAAACAAAAGCATCGATCATAATTTTCCTATCGAGTAAACGCTGTGCCATTACCGGAGCATCCTTTTTGCCCCGTTCGTTGAGCGTTCGATCAAAATCATTTAGAGAAGGTACGCCCCAGCTGCTTTTTGCGTGGCGTATAATGAGTAATGTTTTCATGATTAGTGCATTAATCGAAAGTGAAAACTTGATATTCTTACAAGGTTGAGAAATATTCCTCTAAAACATCTCAAATAAAATCTCGTATACAATTTTATGCAATTTTGCTACCAGTCAAAATATATATACGCAGTAGCTACAACATCAATTATGCCTGAAACATTATAATAGCAAACTTAATTAATATCCTCTAACATTTTTTCCTTCCATATAATTTATGAAGGCTTTATTGCAAACGCGGTTGCCACCGGGCGTTGGATAATTGCCCGTAAAATACCAGTCCCCTGTATTGGTAGGACAGGCCAGGTGCAAAGTTTCAATGGTTTGATAAATTACATCTACTGGAATATTAATTTCCTTTGGTGTAATAAGCTGCGCAATTTTAGCGGATATTTCTTCCAGTGTAAATTGTTTGTATACCTGGCGTACTATGTTTTCTGTGTGTAATTTGTTATTGCGCTGCAATTCTTTTCCCTTTAATAAAATTTCATCCAGCACAAATTCCTGCTTTCTTTCGTACAGCAATTCAATGGCAGCTTTAAAAGCAATAAAATCGCCCATCTTACTCATATCAATTCCGTAACAATCAGGGTATCTTATTTGTGGAGCGGAAGAAACAACAATGATCTTTTTTGGTTCCAGCCTCGCCAGCATGCGGATAATACTTTCTCTTAAAGTTGTTCCCCTTACAATAGAATCATCAATTACAACGAGTGTGTCAATGCCCTTGCGTACGGTACCATAGGTGATGTCATACACGTGTTGTACCATTTCATTCCTGCTGCTGTCTTCTGTAATAAACGTACGCAGCTTTACATCTTTAATGGCTATTTTTTCAAAACGTATTTTACGGCTGATCATTTCCGATAATTTTTCTTCATCGAAATCATTGCCCCAGCTTAATATTCTTTCAATTTTTATTTTTTTCAGGTACTCGTCCGCTCCTTTTAACAAGCCATAAAAGGCTGTTTCTGCTGTATTGGGAATAAAAGAAAAAATAGTATTTTTTAAATCGTAATCCACCGCCTTTAAAACAGGTTCACTTAAATAACGACCCAGGGCTTTCCTTTCTTTATAAATTTTTTCATCGCTGCCACGGGAAAAATAAATGCGTTCAAAGCTGCAAGCTTTTCTTTCTTTAGGCTCTACAATTTGTTCGATTGAATAGTTGCCATATTCATCCGCAATCAATGCGCAGCCGGGCATCAATTCCTGCACTTCATTTTCACCCACGTTGAAGGCTGTCCTGATGGCAGCCCGCTCGCTTGCACCTACAATCACATCATCATTTACGTAATAATAAGATGGCCGAATGCCGTGAGCATCCCTCATAATAAATGCCTTGCCATTACCAGTTAAGCCACAAAAATTAAAGCCTCCGTCAAAAAGGGGAACAGCTTTTTTTAATACCTTAACAATATCCAACTGACCGGGAAAAGCTTCATCAGCCTTAACTAAAAAATGATGGATTACTTCCATCATTGCAGCGAGATCACTTTGTTTTTGAAATACACCAGGTTCCAGGTTTATAAGGCTAAATAACTCTTCTGTATTTACCAGGTTAAAATTGCCGGCAAGTGCCAAATTTCTAGCCGGAATAGTATCCCGCTTTATAAACGGATGACAAAATTCCGCATTATTTTTACCTTGTGTGCCATAACGCAAATGGCCGAGTAGCAGTTCACCCAGGTGATTGACATGCCCTTTCATCAGTCCGGGGTGGCTCTTAATATCCGGCTGATATTTTTCAATCTCTTCTATTTCTTTTCCAATTTGAGAAAATAATTCTGCAATGGGCTGGTTAGCACTGCTGCGTATACGGTGCAGAAAAGGGTATCCTGGTTCCACATTAAGTTTTACCGTTGCGATACCGGCGCCATCCTGCCCGCGATTGTGTTGTTTTTCCATCAACAGGTACAACTTGTTGAGGCCATACAAAACAGAGCCATATTGTTGCTGGTAGTAACTGAAAGGTTTGCGAAGGCGAATAAAGGCGAGGCCACATTCGTGTTTGATTTCGTCGCTCATGAATTTTTATAAGTTGCGAAGTTAAGCCATTGCAAAATAAAAATCCCGGCAGATTGGCCGGGATGAAAATTTATTTTGTTAAGCTTCAATTAATAGTATTACAAACCGCTAACAGTTAACCCAATTTGGTAAGGTCTTATAGACGCACCGGCACCATCTTTCAAGAAA
>JANYFI010000815.1 GCA_025362765.1 Ferruginibacter sp.
AAAAAAGAAACAAAAAAAGTCAAGGCTGCTATGTTTTTATTATTTAATGATTTGTTACAGATTGCACCACTACTCAGCATCCCGATTGTTCAGTTTTTTTCTTACTAACCTAAGGTAATAAACAGGCGACGCCGCATCGCCGTTTAATGCCTATAACTTCACCCTTATATGATTTTTTCCTTCCAACATGGCATCCGGAATGTTGTACTCCACATCAAAAAATTTTGATTGATTCCATTTACCCGTATTATCTTCTGTTAACAATTTTTCTTCATCAATGTATATATCAAATTTCCTGTTGCCCCACTCGGCTCCCCAATAACGAACCATTAAACTCAGGTCTGTTTGATTATTGGTTGCCATGTTGTAGCTGAAATAACCTTCCTTAAAAGCTTCACGAAATAGTTGATTCTGATTATTGCCCGTTCTTGATTTATCGCTCTGCATCGCATGATCAACTTCCGGTTGTTGTTCACCAGGATGTACAAAATCGACTGTACGTTTATCCAGGGCGAGTTTTTCTTTTTCATCTGCCGCAATAGAATCAATATATTTTTGATACCCGTTGTTGCTCAACGCCATCCAGTACATCATATAACGTGCATCATGTATGGTGTAAAAAGGCTGCAATTCAATGTTGATGGGATTAATAACTTTTACATCTTTAATCGTAAAATAAAGCGGCTTGTTTTTTACAGGCACTAAATTGTTCGTAATAGATGATATGTTATCCACAACAAAAATCGGCGCTTTATCAACCGGTAATTTTTCTCCTCCTGGAATATGTCCCCAGCGGCTGTCATCGGCAATCAAACCTTTTAAATCCTGCGTTCCGGTTTTTGCACCAAGCAAAACAGGGCCGTGCATAATGGCGATATATTCCGGCACATTCGGCAAATATTCAATCGTGTTGTGCATGGGCAATGCCACTTCAACCACATCGCCTTTCTTCCATTTTCTTTCTATAACTATGTAAGACGATGGATGGTTGCTGAATGAAATTGCTTTGCCATTCACCGAAATTTTTAAGCCGCCATCTTTAACCCATGATGGATAGCGCAGCATTATTTTGAATGCTGATCCGGCACCGGTTATAACAAGCTTTGTTTTTTCTTCATAAGGAAATTTTGTTTCCTGCGTTAGCTGAATACCTTTCGCTTTCCAGTTTAATGCTGAGGCTACAAACAGGTTTACAAACAAGGAATCGTGCTGGTGCGTATAAATAAATTCATTGTACTTGCCATGATTTTCCATGCCCGTTCCCACACAACACCACATGCCTTCGTTTGGTGCGGAATATACACGATAACTTCGTGGGCGCACCGGTGTGAAATATACATAGCCGCCCGTTTGCGGATTTTGGGTAGAAAGGATATGATTGTAAAGCGTACGCTCGTAATAATCCGCATATTTTGCTGAAGGATTTTTTCTGAATAAATCTTCCGTAAGCTTCAGCATGTTGTTTGAGTTGCAGCTTTCGGGGCCTTCCACATCACTAATAAAATCGGTAGCAGATGCAGCAGATGGAAAAAATTCGCGGCGGCTGTTGCCACCAAAAGCAAGCGTTCTGTTGGTGGTTACTGTTTGCCAGAAAAAGCTGCCGGCATCATCATATTTTTCATCACCGCTTAATTCACCTATTCTTTCAAAACCTACTGCTTTCGGCACCTGCGTGTTGGCATGTTTGTTATCAAGGTTATCAATGCCTTTGCTCATCGGATCAAGCAACATGAGGTGCGAAAATCTTTTGGCGGCAAGTAAATATTTTTTATCGCCGGTTATTGCGTAAGCATCTGCCAGCACTTCATTCATGCCACCTTGTTCTGTATCGAGCATGCTTTGCATTTGTTCATCGCTTAATGAAGCGGTGATATTAATGGCCCAATCGCAGAATTTTAAAAAGATATTTTTCGCTTCTTTATTACCAGTGTACGCCCAGGCATCCCGCAAACCCGCATACATTTTATGTACGTTATACCATGGCACCCAGGCGGCATGAAAAGCTTTCATATCACCATCTTTTACTGAAAGCCAAACGGCTTTGCTGTCAGGCACGCCGCCTACATACCCAACGCCCCAGTCAGCATGGCTTTTTGTGTTGGCATCCTGGCATTGCTTGAGCTCATCAATCATATACAACATGCGCTTGTTACATTCAGCGTTGCCTGTTGCCGCATTCATAGCCAGTGCTGATAAATAATGCCCGCCCACATGGCCATCTAATCCATCCCAGTTAGGATAGCCTTTAGCTTTTTCCGGCAAACCTGCTTCTTTAAGATAAGGGTGCAACAACCGGTCAACATTATATTCCAACAGCACTTTGCTATTCAGATCAAAAGCATGTTTAAACGGGCCATCCAATAATTTTACATCGCCCAGCGGAAATTCGTTTGCATACAGCTTTTCCTGTGCATGAAGATTGTCCAGCACAATTAGGAAAGACAAGACTAAAGCGGCTATTTTTACTTTATTCAATTTTTATTTATTTTAATAAATAGAATCGCTGGTGGATTACCATAACTGGTGAACTGATTTTTCTTTATCGTACTGTATTATTATACCCCATCAATGAAAGCATTTTTTCTGCATAACGCTTTCCTAATTCTTTGTACCCTTCTGCAGTAAAATGTAAATTATCGGGGCCGTCAGCACACCCGGCAGAAGAAATAACGTAGGAGGTCTTTATCATCTGCGGCAGGGTTGCAATGATCTTGTTCATTCCTGCACAAACTCCGCCCTGGTCGGCATTGACTGTTTCGCCTGCAAGCAACGGCACTTTGTTGGCTTTTAGGTTCAGGTCTTTTAAAAGATTATCATATACTGTTTTCACTTTTGTTGTCCAGAGTGAATCATTTGGATTTGATTCGCCCTGGTGAAGAAGAATACCTTTTATCACGCCATCTTTCTGAGCCAGCTTCGCCATTTCTACCAACCTTGCATAAGGGTCACCGTCATACTCTTTTATCATACGCAACATCCATGATGGCGCTGTAGTAACATAAGACTGATAATTATCTTTGTCGAACAATTCAATTTTACAGCCACCAACAGCCACATTGATAATACCTATTGTTACATCTTTTGGCAGATTGGCCACCATTGTTCTTCCAAAAAAATCAGTCAGTGTAAGCCCGGTATGGCAACGGCACAACGGCGGTATGGCTGTGTACCACTCCCCTTTTTTACGGTTAAGATTGGGGCAATCCACTGCTTCCATTACCCGAAAACGGCTATCAATGTTTACTGTATCTTCAGGACGAACTTTTGCATTGCCTTCCATATTGGATTGCCCGAAGCTGAGGAAGATGTAAAACTTTCTATCCTGTGAAAATGAAGTAAAAATCAGCAGCACAAAAATTGCTGCTAAAATAATTTTGTTTCTCATTGTTGAATTGACTGTTTTAATTTTTTAAACCCGTTTCTCTTATTTAGTCACCTGCAATTGAAAAACGCTTACAGAGTATGGATCCAGGGTTTTTTTAAATTTTGGTGCTACGCCTTTTATTGTTGAACTTGTCGGCACAACTTTTTCAGGATCTGTAATTGAATTCGTATCACCCGGTTTATCACCTTTGATTACAAACATTGTTGCCTCTGGCAGAACTTTTCCAATGCCATTTAGGTTGATATTTACGGGTTGTTTTTTGCCGGTTGTATTAACCAGTTTAAGATAGACAGTTCCTGTTTTTTCATCCATTGTTGCGCTGTAAAAAACAGTAGGTACCTGCTTAGCTACTTTTATTCCATCCGTGCTATCTTTTTTGGTGAGTGGCTTTGGTTGCGTTGGAATATTATCAGCTGCGATTGTTACAATTTTATCACCCAGATAGTTACCAAATAATTTTTGAACATAGTAAGAGGGCGAACCATAGCTGCTTAATCCATCGTATCCAATTAAATCAGAATCCCACTGCCAAGCTTTAGGAGCCGTTGCTGTAGCCTTATTTACATTTACAAAAAGGGGTGCATAGCAAGACATAATCACAAGGTCTGCATTGCGTTCCATACCAGTCATCCAGGCCGCATCGCCCAACGCCGCATTTAAATTTGTTGTTGGTAAGCCTTCCCTGGTTGCCCACTCACCCACAAATATTTTAGGGCCTTTGCGATCGTACTTGTCATATTGAGCAGCATTTTCCCACATCGTCCAGGCGTCACGGTAATAATGCTCATCTTCAATTTCAGGTTTATTATTTCCTGTTATCATCAGATCAGGAAATTGTTTTGCATCAATGGTAGAAATTACATGCAATGATGGATATTTTTTTTCTATTGCAGCCCTGAACTGTTTGAACCTGCCATCATAACTATTGGATCTGTCAAAAAAGTCTTCATTACCCACTTCTATATAGGTAAGTTTAAATGGTGCCGGGTGTCCGTCAGCAGCACGTTTGGCGCCCCAATACGTATTTACATCCCCCGTCACATATTCAATTTCATCCAACGCATCATCTACATAGGGTTGTAAAAGCGGGCCTGCGTCTACATGATCACCATCAAGCGAATAACCGGCATACACCGCTAAAAGCGGCTCTGCGCTTATATCTTCACACCATTGTAAAAATTCAGTTAATCCTAATCCATCAGAAGCACGATAACCCCATGAGCCTTTGTGACCTGGTCTTTGTTCCAACGGGCCTAAAGTGGTCTTCCAGGGAAAGGCATCTGTAATCAATGGCCCTTCTAAATAATTGCCTCCGGGAAAACGTAAAAATTTCGGCTTCATATCGGCCATCATTTTTATAAGATCGGGCCTGAAGCCATTGGGATGGTTATTGTAGGTAGGCGGAAATAACGAAACGAGATTAAAGTAATACAACCCCACCCGATCAGTTGAAATTACAAATCTGGCATCGGCAGTGGGTTTTACATCAGCTTTGGTTGTCAATGTTACCGCATATTTTTTCCAGAAAATACTTTTTTCAAGATTGATTGTTCCGGAAGCATACACTGTTTTTCCATCATTGCTTTCAATCGAAACTGTTATTGGTCCTGCTGCATTGTCTGCTATGTCCCGAAGCGGCGGCGTTGTAGGTTTCGGTTGCCACGGCCAACGAAATGGTTCTGTGCGGCCCGTTCCTTTTATATAAAACGAAGCGTTGTAGGTTGTGGAAGGTTTTACAGGTATGCCCCAATAACCATCATTGGCAACGCCAACGCGGCCTCCTGCTTTTTCAACGGTAAGCCTTAAACAGTTGGAGAGCGCCCCGTTAATGGCATGGCCCCGTTCCTCGTAAGGAACATTTCCTTCCGTATGCACTATTAACTTTATTGCTGCATTGGAGCCTGAATCAGACCGAACCAAACTCCATGCTTCTGGTGTGGTATTGTTGTCTTTAAATATCCGGTTACGAATTAATTCAGCATATAATCCTCCATCATAAGCATGGTTAATTTCTTCTGTCATCAACCCATATAGCATGGGGCTTACATTGGCTCCTGGCTTTGTAAAGTCTAACCTTAAAGTGGGAGTTTGTGCAATGGCTGCGAAAGAACCTAAACTACATATGAATACACCTATTTTCAGCACTATTTTTTTCATGAATATTTTTTATTTATAAAATAATTGATCAAATTTTAGTTTACTTAAATAATAACTGTGCAAAATTGTACAGGTTATTTCTCCACACCGGCCATGAGTGGCCGCCAGGATAGTCAGAATAAGTATGTTTTATTTTAAACTCATCCAGTTTGCCAAGCATTATCTGTCCGTTTTTATAGGCGATATCTTCCTTGCCTCCTTCTGATATCCAAAGCACTTTTAGATTGGTATTGATCTTATCTGCATTATTTTTCATAAACGCATTTTGATCATCTGCCAGGTTGCTCATCATCGGAATTATCCAGCCGGAACTGAACACGCCCAAATGCGCAAACAGTTCGGTATTGTTGATGCCTGTATATAGCGTATGCATGCCGCCGAGTGAGAGGCCCGCTAACGCACGGTGACTGGCATCTGGTATTGTACGATAATTTTTTTCAACAAAAGGAATGATCACTTTTTTCATTTCAGATTCAAATGCCTTTAAGGAACTTAATATACCATCGGCACTAAAACCGCCTGTGCCCAAATTGGCATCAGGCATCACAACGATCATTGGCGTAGCTTTTTTGGCAGCAACAAGGTTATCAATAATCATATCCGTTTTACCTTGTGTGGCCCAGCCTGTTTCATCTTCGCCGCCACCATGTAAAATATACAGCACAGGAAATTTAGCTACGGTGTTTGAATCATATCCCGGTGGCGTATAAATATACAATTGCCTCCAGGAATTGGTAACCGTTGAAAAGTATTTTTTAATCCGCACGTCTCCATGAGGTACATTGCTCAATGCATAATAACCGCCTCCGGCAAAAGGTATCTCTATTCCACTTGCCATTCTGCCCATGCCATAAAATGTTTTGCTGGCTGGATCTGCTGCGGCAACGCCGTCTATGAGCAATGAATAGTAATGAAATCCTTCGCTAATGGAATCTGTTGTACCTGTCCAAACACCGTTATTGTCTTTCACCAGGTCATATTTTTTTCCAAGGTCAATCTGTACTTTTTTTGCATCAGGTGCTTTTACATTAAATATCACTTTACTATCTGGCAATATTTGTGGATAGGGTGCATTGCGGATATTGGTGGATGCCGGAGCGCCTGCAACAGGATATTTTGAAAACGTTGCCTGATCTACAGGTTTAAAGAGCAGTTGGGAAAACATGTACAGGCTATTCTTCCATACTTTAAAATCATGCACTCCCGGTTCTATAAAATAAATATGCGGCACATCGTTTTTTTCTAAATACAAATGAAGCCTTCTGCTGAAAGTAATCAATCCATCGCTTGCGCCACACTGCAGGTATAACAATTTTAATTTGCTTTTGGTAAGTCCCGGATTGGGAACAAGTTCTTCAGGTGTTTTTGTATTGGGGGCAGATGAAAATCCACCTACCCATGCAAATACATCAAGGTTCCCCAATCCAAAATTCAACGATTGTCCGCCGCCCATAGAAAGGCCTGCTACCGCTCTGTGTTCCCTGTCTGCAATAACAGGATACTTCTTTTCAATAAAAGGAATCAGGTCTTTCAGTAAGTCATTTTCAAATGCTGCAAAGGCCTGTACTTTATCCGGTGCGAAAATATTTCCGGTAGCACGGTCGTCTTTCATCGCCCTGCCATTGGGCATTACCACTATCATCGGTTCAATTTTTCCATCTGCATATAAGTTGTCCAGTATGTTTTGAGGTGTTCCACCGTTCAGCCATTCCTTTTCATCACCACCAATGCCATGCAATAAATACAGCACGGGATATTTTTTATTTTTAGAAAAACCGGGAGGAGTATAAATGATGGCTTTTCTTTTTGATCCAACGGTTGTAGAATTGTACGTCAATGTATCAATCTTGCCATGGGGTACAGCCCTAACAGTGTCGAAACCGATAGCAGCAGGCTGAATAGCCTCTTGCGCAGTTATGACCTGGCAGCATAAAAATAATCCAGCAATGATGTTTATTATCTTTTTCATTCTTTTTATTTGAGGTTGTATGTTTTTTATTTTATTGGTTGTATAACCTGGTATTTACCACTTAGGTGCATTAAACTGAACAGATACATCAGCCCATCAAAGTAAGGATCGAAATAACCATCTGCGTAAGGCGCTAATTTGGCATTCCAGATAGCGTGTACAAAATCAACACTATTCTTTTCTTTATTAACAAGGGAAGCTGTCGCTGCTGTTGACACAAGGCCAATTGAATGCCGCAGCTTTTTTACCGGGCCGGCCTGTAAAATAAAGTCAGGCTTTGTGCCATCAGTATTAAACTGGTCGTCGTATTCATCCATTCCTTTAGAGCGCAGCAACTGTTGAAAACGTTTTGCATAATCTTCCTGCCAGGCCTTGTCTTTTCCAAACCAACCATAATCCATGGCAATATTCATCGGCACTCTCCACGAATCGTACCGAAATGCAGGCGGCATCCACGGCGTTGGATGCGGAGCGCCACTAAATTCCGCGTAATCATTATTTAACCCCGTTACCGGATTACAGGCACGATGTAAAAATGCACGGGAGGTATCAGCACAATCTTTGTAAAATTGTTCATGGCCATCTTTTGCGTACAAGGCCCATATTTCCATAAATGCGGGAAGATGATAGGAAGGATCCGTCCAGTTATACCCATCTCCTTCTGGCACAAAAGTTATTTGTTTGTGTGCTGTATTAATGAGGTTATAAATATTTCCCGTGCCATCTTTTTTCCACATGGCATCTAAAATTTTCCTTGCTTCTGCATAATAATTTATACCGGTAGTATTGCCCCACCTGTTGGAAGCAAACAATAAGCCAGTAATAAAATATAACTCCCCATCTGATGCGGATCCGGGGGAGTTCTGCTTCATTGTTTTTGGATTAATGCTCCATGCAAAATATCCCTCCCTTGGCCCATCCTGGTGTTGCAAATATTTTTTTGACCATCTCCATATTTTATCAAACACCGCCTTCTTGTTCAACTGAACGGCAATCATCATTCCATAAGAAAGCCCTTCTGTTCTTGCATCTTTATTTTTTACATCAGATACATACGCCGTTGTATCATCCACGTCAAAATAAACATGATTCGGACCCTCAAACACATCGTAATACGCCTTTTCAATTTTCTTATCAATATCATCTTTACTGTAACCCGCTTCAGCAAAAAGATTGCGGTATTTACCTGTGTAAAATGCGCCATTGTTTTTACCCGCACTATTTTTATTTTGCCCAAAAATAGTTGCTACAGGCAGTAAAAAAAATACCACAAGCAGGCGCAGCAGCCACTTTATCGAATTTTTACTATTGATGTTGTTATTCATTTTTCTATTTAAAAAGTAATGCCGCATATTGTTGTAGATCTCTTCTCCAGGTAAGCCACTCATGCCCTGTGTTTGGCGACTGATAGTATACATGTTTGATGCCCTGCTTATCCAACATAGCCCTGAATGCACCCACTGAACCGGGAAATGGTTTTGGTTCTTTCGTGCCAAGACCTAACCAAAACACCCTAAACTTCTTATTGACCATTGCGCCATCCTTAAATTTCCCCTCCAAAAAAGTAGTGGGGTCTACAGCATCTTCGCTGGGATAATTGGATGTACCGCTGAAGCCGCCGTAATGAGAAAATTTATCAAGATGGTTCATAACAATCCGCATCGTTTGATTGGCTCCCATTGATAAGCCGGCAATGGCCCTGTGTTGCCTGTTTGCCACAGTGCGGAACTTTCCATCAATCATCGGAATGATTTCATTGATCATCACTTCATCAAAAATGGATACCGGTCGTGTGTTATTACCAGGAGCAGCGCTTGCATTGTCGGTTGGTTTATTCGCATAACCATTGTCCATTACAATAATCATGGGCACGGCCTTTTTATCCGCTATTAGATTATCAAGAATCAGGTTTGCTTTTCCCTGAATGGCCCAGCCTGTTTCATCTTCAAAACTTCCATGTTGAAGATACAATACAGGATAGCGTGTTTTGGATTCTGCAAAATAGCCGGGAGGTGTATACACGAAACAACGCCGCCAGGCATTGGTGAGTGTTGAAAAATAATTATTTTCACTAACCAACCCGTGGGGCACCTCTTTCAAGGCATAAAAATCCCGGTCATATGCAGGAATTTCGATACCACTGCCTGTACGGCCGGCACCGTAAAATGTAAGACTGCCTGGGTCTGGTACTGAAGCGCCATCAATATTCAATTGGTAATAATGAAAGCCTTCATCCTGCGGCAATGATTCGCCCGTCCAAACACCTTTATCATCCTTTACCATATCATATTTTTTCCCACCAATATCCAACTGTACTTTTAACGCCTGTGGCGCAGCAATGCCTGCACGAACAATCCGTTGAGAATTTACCTGTGGAAATTGTTTGCCGGGCTGATTTGTTACTGATGGTTTAAAATCCTCCACAACCGAAGCCTGACTGGATTGTGCGAAACCGTAACCGCTGCTGATTACAGCGGCTATCAGTATAATTATGTGCTTTAAATTTATTTGATAGATTCCTTTCATATTTTTCGCATCGCTTTTCGTTCAATGGTCTTTGATTTCTATAATTAAATAATGCCTGTTATTTATTGACTTTCATCCTAAAAGCAGCTATATAATTTATCCTGTAAAAATAGTCCCCCCAGAAAATTATATAAAAAAAGTTCCAATGGAAAGGCATTTTTAAAGATATAGCAGACGGTATTACTTTGTGTCGCGTTTTAACAGTGCGTGCATTTTAGCGCCATTGAAATCTACATTCACTGCTACCGAGTCGCCTTGGCTATAGTATTTACCTACGTGAGCAATGGCAGATCCATTGATGTCCAAATTAAAAGTAAAATCGGAGCCACTCATTTTTCCATCGGCGATAGGAATATCGCCATTGGGCCCCGTTGCGGTGCCGGTAAGTTTATCGCCATCAAGTTTAAAAGTAAATGTTACCGGAATTTCATTGCCATCAGGGGTGTTTAACGAACCTGTCCATTTACCGTTCAAATCATTTAAGGCTACGGCAAAGCAAACCATAAAGCCGAAAATCAGCACTATGGTAGTTGTAATTTTTCTTTTCATAATAGTTTGATGTTTTTTAGTTTTTTGTAAAATAGAATAAGCTATGTCAGGTGTGTAAATGCCAGATTGTTTAAATGGTATAACTGTTGTTTATTTTTACATTAATCTTTAAACAGCAGCGGAGCAAGCTCATGCAGGCTTCTTCTCCAAGTAAGAAATTCGTGCGCTGTATTTTCTGAAATATAAGAGACTGCGTTAAAGCCCGCTTGTTTTAATTCGGCTACCGAGCTTTTTATTGCATCAGGTTTTTCTTTACTGCCACAGCTAAGGAAGATCAGTTTCACTTTTGATTTGTCTTTGATGTCGGTTGAAGCGTAAGTGCCTCCGCTTAATAAACCATAGTAAGCAAATACCTCCGGTTTGTTCAGCGTAACGGTTTTTGTTTCCATGCCACCCATCGACAAACCTGCCATAGCACGATTGGCCTGGTTGGCAAGCGTGCGGAAATTGGCATCGACATAAGGAATCAATTCATCCACCAATACTGTTTGAAACGGGATAATGCTGAACTCTTTCATATGGCCCCATTTCACTTCATTGGTCATTCCATAAGTCATTACAATAATGAACGGTTTAATTTTTCCTTCGGCAATCAGGTTGTCCATGATTAAATTGGCATGGCCCTGGTTACTCCAGGCCGTTTCGTCTTCGCCCCAGCCATGCTGCAGGTACAATACGGGATATTTTTTTGATTTATCTTTTTCATAGCCTGCCGGGGTATACACAAACGCCCTGCGTGAAGTGCCGGTACTTTTAGAAGGAAACAGCACCTGTTGCACATTGCCATGAGGTACATCTTTCAGCGCATAAAAATCCTGGTCATGCGCAGGTATTTCGATACCACTTTCCCAACGAATGGAACCATAAAAATTCAATGCGCCGGGATCGTTAAAAGTGCCGCCATCTACGGAAAGATGGTAGTAATGAAAACCTTCATCCATTGGGCCTTCTGTAGTGCCCATCCAGATACTATCGGTAACTTTCTTAAGGGTAGTACCGCCTCTTCCGCCAAGCCCGAGACTCACTTTGACGCTGTCAGCTTTGGGGGCAAGTATTTTGAATCTTACATAGCCCTGGGAGTTTACCTGCGGATATTCCTGCCCCGGCTGGTTGAGGGTGGAGGGTTTAAAATCTTCTGTTGCTGATGACTGGGCTGTACAAATTCCGCCGAAGAATATGGTGGCAAAAATTACAGTAAACGCTTTGCAATACGTTCTGATTTTTAAGTTAAGATTACCGGTGGTGATCATTTTTTTCATATTTGGCATTTGTTTTTAATTAATCTGTTATGTTTATTTTTTAGCAATCATTTGTATTAATATCATGTTTTAAAACAGCGCATGTTCAACTTTTACTTTGCCAGTAATGTAAAGGTCTGGCCAGCCTGTGTTGGCAAATCATACTCAAACGTTTCCCCTAAAGTTGGCTTAGTAATGATGGCTTTTTCAGCAATCACCGGATCAGGTATTTTTTCTGTTTGATAAAAAGGATTTGGGTTTTCACCAATGGCTTTCTTTAATACCACTCCATTCATGGTCATTGTGTTTGGCAGGCGCAAACGAAGATTACCGCCCAGCGTTGATTTGATGAAGGCTTTTATTAATTTGCCATCTTTCCATTTCATGTCAATCATTTCAAATCCGCCTCTTGCCCGCAAGCCACCAACACTTCCACCTGCCAACCAAACATCAGGTAATGCAGGCAAAAGACTTAACACACCGTCATCGCTCTGCATCAGCATTTCTGTAATTCCCGAAGTGCATCCAAAGTTTCCATCAATTTGAAAAGGTGGATGCGCATCAAACAAATTATTGTACGTGCCACCGCCACCTTCATTGGTACCTACGGGTGTAAGCTGGCTTTGTATCAGTTTATACGCATGATTTCCATCCAGCATTTTGGCCCACCAGTTTACTTTCCATCCCATGCTCCACCCGGTGGATACGTCGCCACGTTGCAGTAAAGTATTTTTTGCGGCACTATACAAAGCAGGCGTGCGGTAAGGTGAAATTTGGTTAGAAGGAAACAACCCGTATAAATGTGAGATATGGCGATGGTGATCATTCGGATCATCAATATCATCTAACCATTCCTGCAACTGACCGTATTGGCCTATGTGCATGGGAGATAAACGACTTCTTTTTTGCGCAAGGGTATCCATTAAAGCCTTGTCTTTATTTAAAATACCAGCGGCTTTAATGGTGTTACTAAAAACATCAAAAATGAGTTGGTTTGTCATGGTAACGCCGGCATCCAGTGAGGAACCCTGGTGAGCAGCAGGCGCATTTTCCGGAGACATATCGGGGCAAATTACCAGCCAATGATATTTGGGATGCTCGATCAAAAAATCCGAATAAAACAGAGCGGCTTCTTTCATCACAGGATAAATAGAAGCTAAGAATTTTTTATCACCGGTATATTGATAATGATCCCATAAATGCATAATACCCCAACCTCCGCCATTCATCCAGGCACCCCAAAATGCGCCATCAACAGCGCCTGTAGCCCGCCATATATCTGTATTGTGGTGTGCCATCCACCCTCTTGTTCCATACATGTCACGGGCTGTTTGTTTTCCTGTAACAGCCATCTCTTTCACCATCTGTAAAAAAGGTGCATGCAGTTCTGACAAATTTGTTTTTTCAGCAGGCCAGTAATTCATTTCCGCATTGATGTTGATGGTGTATTTGCTATCCCATGGCGGATACACTTTATTGTTCCAAATGCCCTGCAGGTTGGCAGGCTGGCCGCCGGGTTGCGAAGAGGAGATTAAAAGATAGCGGCCATATTGATAATAGAGTGTTACCAACTGTGGATCGTTGGCGGTATTGAAATTTTTTAACCGTTCATTTGTTGGAAGCGTAGCAGCATCGGTGCTGCCTATATTCAGCTTCACCCGGTTAAAATATTTTTGATAGGCCGCAATATGTTGTTGTAAAATTTCAGCAAATGATTTGGTAACTGCTTTTGCAAGATATGCTTTTGCTGTTGCAGCTTCATCACCGGCGAGGCTGTTGTAGTTTTTAAAATTAGTTGCGATAGAAATATATATGGTTACTGCATCAGCATTTTTTACAATCACTGACGTATCAGTTGAATTGATACTTCCTCCTTTTGTTTTAAACTGTACCAGGCCTTTATATTTTATCATGCCTTTTACTCCCTCATGATCTACGCCGGTACCTGAAAAAGTTAACAGCGATTGGCTGGCAGTTTTAATAATGGCATTGGGCAGCGGCGTTGAATAAAAAGAAGTGAATGAAATACTGTGTGGTTTATCCGCCGTTAATTCTATGGCGATTATACGGTCAGCAAAAGACGCCACTGCTTTCCTTGTATAAGTAATGCCGCCAACTTTGTAGCTGGTGGTGGCAATGGCCTTTTCAATATTCAGCTCCCTGGTATAATTGGTATAATTTTCATGACCATCAAAAATCAGGTGCAATTCACCGGCAGGTAAATACATTTGCCCCTGAGATTTTTTACTGATGATAACCCGGTTGGCCAATTGTTCTGCTTCCTTCTGCTTACCATCAAATATCAATTGCCGCATTTGGGTTAGTGAATCTAACGCCAACGGATTGTCGTTGCGGTTAGGGCTTCCACTCCACAGCGTATTTTCGTTCAGCTGAATTGTTTCAGTACCCACATTTCCATAAATCATTGCGCCCAGCCGGCCATTGCCGATGGGTAAAGCGTTTTCCCAAGTTTTACCGGAAGGGGTGTTATACCACAATTTCAAATTGCTTTTTTGCTGGGCATAACAAAAACTATTTACACAGAGCATTAAAAGAAGGAAGCTGCTTTTTATCATATGCTAATTGAAAAAACTGTTATTAAAAGTATTTCTGACATTTATTTTAAAACTCAATATTTTTAAATCCTTTTTTACAGGATGCCTAAGTCTGCAAATTATAAATTTACTCTTGCTGTTTAAGAAACACACACAACTAAAAATATGAAAATCATGTGCCTGGGCAATTGTTCTTCATGAATGAGTGCTTCAATTAATAGTAAACCTGAGCGCAATGTCATTATTTAGAAATTACCATAGAATTGATTAGCATTCAGCAGCTGTTAAAAGAGTTGTTATTTTGTGCAATCGTCTATTCAATTATAATGGCAATAGTTTACTACTGATTTTCTGACTTATAGTAATTTGGACTACAAGATATTTTAAATTTTTAATTTGCTGGAATTTATTTTTTCCACACGATATTTTTGAAAAGTGAACCATGAATTATTTAAATAATCCTGGCATGCGGTAGAATAGCTGTTACACAGAAATCTTCTTCCCAAACAGGAACAGGTCTATAAAAATTGTATTTTGCAAAAACATTGTGTAAAATTAAAACCTGAACTGTTGAAAGTGTCCGATGAAATAATTGATGCCCTATCTATTGACTGCGTAGTTTTTGGATTTAAAAATTCATCGCTTTCGGTATTATTGGTAAAGCATGGGGAGGGTATCACTAAAGGTCACTGGGCCTTGCCTGGCGGGTGGATAAAATACAACGAAAGCCTTGATAAAGCAGCCTACAGAATATTAACGGCACAAACTGCGCTTCAAAACATTTATTTGGAACAATTTCATGTTTTTGGAGAAGTGAAGCGCTTTCCCGTAAAAAGGGTAATTACGGTTTGCTATTATGCGTTGGTAAACATTGAAAATTTTGAATTACATGCCGGTCCAACCGTATCAGAGGTGGTTTGGTTTAATGTAAATAAAGTGCCCAAAATGAGTTACGATCACAATACTATCTTTACGAAATGCTTTGCTCATTTGCAACATAAAGTGCAACATGAACCAATAGGGTTTAACCTGCTTCCCAAAAAATTCACGCTGTTGCAATTGCAGGAATTGTATGAAGCCATCCTGGAAAAAAAACTGGATAAACCAAATTTTCGGAGAAAGTTAATTAAAATGAATCTGCTGGTTTCGTTAACTGAAAAACAAAAAGATGTGTCGCACAGAGCAGCTAAATTATTCAGGTTTGATAAAAAAGTATATGACGGTTTAATTGAAAAGGGTTTTTCATTTGAGATATAACCGGGGCCGTATTGCTGATGAGGTTAGTGTAGCAATTTCCAGCATAAAAAGCCAGGTTATTTAATATCGCATTACACCTTACTTCCTATCCAGAACCTGCTAACTTTTTTTACAATAAAAGGCGGAATAATCACACTATTTCCTTTAAATGAATTTAGCAGAATCCCTTTCATCAGGTATTGTAAAGATTCAATGCCATAAATTACCGTCTCCTCCCACAATTTATCATCGCTCGGAAAACGGTACATTTCAAGTATATTAAATTCATCTTCGTTTAAGAAATGTTTCCGCTGGGCACAAAATAATTTGTCATTTACAAAACAGAAATCATAATAAAACCCACGGCTTTGTAAGTCAACAATGGTGTTAATGATTGCTACATTATTTTCCTGGCGCATATTTAATGTTTTAGCGTAAATAAATTTTATAAAGTGCCACTGTAAATACAACAGCAAGGTTTAATTCTCAAAAACCAAGAATGAAAATACCTGGATTTATTCTTTTGCTTAACAGCGTATTGATTTTATTATCTTAAGAACTTACTGTAAAATTGTGCTTTAATAATCCTGTCAACAATAGCTACATCACGGATTTTATTGTACTTATTATCTGCGCTACATCTACGGGGCCAATTTAATACGCCATGCACTGCGGTTAACCATCTTCAACATACTATTTGTACAAAATTTGTTTTTAAAGAAGGCACGTGAATCAAACACTTGCCGAGCACGCCCTTCACTGATTCCGCCAACAAAATCCACTGTATAGCAATTGCTTCAGCCTCCAGTCAATTCTATTTTTGTTTCATTAAAGCATTATTTACTTCACCTATGCCATTGACATAAATTTTTCGTCCCTGGATATCAGCCAGCACCGTACAATGATGAAAAACTGACTGCAGTAAAAGCGATGTTTGTGTAACTTATTCAACAATAAAATGACAAGTATGAAATATAATTTAACTAACCGCATTTTTTCGTTACTGATGACATTAGTATTTGTACTTCCATATCATGCTGCATTTGCTCAAAAGAAAAATGAACTGCAGGTGCTTAAAATTTCAGAAGACGATGACTACCTGAATTTCAGGGGTGAAGGCACAGACCGAAATTATACACAAGGCATAAAAATAGAACTGTACTACACAAAACATACTGCTCCGAAATTCCCAGGCACCCTGCTGATGAAAATAACTAACAGCGCAAATAATTTGTACGGCTGGGGACTCACGCAGAATATATATACCCCCAATCAAATTAAAGAAACTGCCATTCAATACGGCGACAGGCCATACGCCGGTACCTTGTATGCATCGCATATCCTGATTTCTTCAGACAAGGAAAAAAAGCAACAACTAACTACCAACGTCAGCCTGGGCGTAATCGGGAAACCTTCGCTTGCCGGGCAGGCGCAAACATGGGTACATGGCATAATTAATTATCAAAAGCCACAAGGGTGGAACAACCAGATAAAAACTGATGTCATTCTTAACTATTATATCCTGTATGAGCATTTATTATTTAACCCAACGCCGAATTTAGAAATCATCGGCGGCATCCATTCCAACATTGGCACTTTATATAACAACGCAGCATTTGGCGTTCAATTCAGGGGAGGGCTATTCAATAATTATTTCTCCAATTATGGGCGTCCGGCTTTTTATTCGGGAGTGCCTAATGGTTCAATAAGAAAATTTCAATTTTACTTTTACATGAAAACTATTGGAACGGCCGTAATGGATGACGCCACTTTGCAGGGCGGCTTTTTTACACATAATTCTTCGCCCTACGCTATATCAAAAGACAGCATCAACCGGTTCACTATGCAATATGAATATGGTATTGTAATTGGAAAGAATCGTTGGGGAATAAGCGTTTCAGAAAAACTTCGTACGGCAGAAT
>JANYFI010000765.1 GCA_025362765.1 Ferruginibacter sp.
AGCTGATAAATGCCTTTTGGCAATTGGTTACCTGTATTAATTATTTGCGACATGTTGCTGCCGTTAACGCTGATGGTATTTTTAAATGCTACCTGGCCCTGAATATTTATCAACCTCACCTGGTAAACTCCAGCCAGTTGATTTTGCATTTGCAGGGTAATATTATTTCCTTTTACAGGGTTTGGATATACGCTAAAACTACCCCCAGTCTGCATCGCAGCAACTTTCATCACCGGCGTATATTTATAATTTCCATCGATTCCTATACTTTTTATACGATAGAAACTAGTTGCAATTGAAGGACTTTCATCGGTCCAGTTATACTGGCTGTTTACATTCTTTGTTCCGCTAACAAGCCTTACAGCTACGGAAGCAAAGTCTTTAGCATTCAATGATTTTTCGACTTCGTAGCTTGCCATATTAATTTCATTTTCCACCGTCCATTTTACAGCAACGTTTTCGCCTTGCCTGAAGGCCATTTCGTCACTAAATGTAACCGGCAAAGGAGAAAATGAAGGTGCAGGTTTAAAAATAATTTTAAACCGATCAATGGCTGCAGAAGCTGGATCGGTATTGATGGCAAAATTTATTTTCACTGTTGATGCCAGGGCCAGCGGTGTCTTTGTATTAAGATAGCTGTCTACAAAAAAAGCCTGTAATCCTACATTGGTAATAAAATTAGGCACCAATTCTATCTGGTAATTTCGGCGGGTTGTTTTCCATAACTTAATATATAAAGTATCATTTGCCTTTATGATGGGCCTCCTTTCAAGGACAAGGGTTTTATTATACCGCAGCAAACCGATGTTTTCTGATATATTGGTTAACTTAAGGGCATCTTCAATTGTTACACTGTCATGATAAGCATCATTGTAGAGTGCATAAAATCCGTCTGCTAAAATCAAGGAGCTATCAGGTTGAAGGAGATATAGATTTGCCGCCAGCGATTCGGTAGAACCCAGCGGTGAAAAATTATTGGCATGCCTGAATGACTGAGGAGTTCCGTTATTCACAACAAAATGTTTAACCGGAAGGCCCGCCAGGGAACACAGGGAACTTATCAGCAAACTAAATAAAAAAAGGGAAAAGTGTACACGTAAGGTTAGGTTTCTCATAAAATTGGATTTGGATATTAGGCTGATAAAAAAACCAGGTAATTGTGTAGGGGCATTACAGGTTATCTACCGACAATTTATAACGCAACTTTTTGTTGATTATTGTATCAAACCCTGGCAGTGCTGTAAAGTATAGCCGTATTGAAGCGGCGTGCAGTAGATGCGTTTTTTTTGCAGTGCCAAAATGGGTGGGTAGTAATGTTGCGACAGTTGTAAGAAGTGTGTTGGAGCAGCTTCAAAAGAGCACAAAAAAACCCCTATTGTTATCAGTACATTTTCACGATGTTTTAATAACAATAAGGGATAATAATTTAAATACTCCCCTGCTTACAATTTGGTAATATCACGTTCTGCTACCACCGTTTTTACGATGGTACTGGTGTTAACAGCAAATGTTTTAACATAAGTTGCTTTCCCCATCACCAGTGTAAAATTTAAAACCTGGTCTTCTCCCCTCTTTTCAATTTTAAAAGTACGGGTAGCGCCATTGTTAAAAAAGGATGAAAAGAATTCTCCTTCATTTTTGTCTGAAATTACAAACCTGGGAGTAGCCTTGTTTTCAGCCTGCATGGTAACTTCAAAAATAAGGTACTTGTCTTCATCTCCTAAATACTTTACTTTAAGAGGTTCCTGTGCATTTAACGTGTAAGATGCTTTAGGTGTTTGGGCGGTTGTAATATTTGTAAATATTACGATGGTTGCCATTGCTACGGCGATGTTTTTAAACGTTGTCATAATTTGTAGTTTTTTAATAGTTAATAATCATTGTTTGAATATTGCATATGCAATAAACGGATAAAAGTCTTATCATATTGGTGGCAAAAAAAAGCGCAAACGTGAAAGTAATTTTCGATATGGCTGGCTACGTTGAAAACCCTTGTATGGGTTTTATAATCCTGTTGAAAAAAATGACAGGCAATGTCATTATAAACTTCTCAACAAGAATAAAGAAGTACGAACTGTTGCAATAGTTACTTGCTATTGATAACGTAAAGGTAGCTGGTTATTGTACGTTGCTATAACCTATATATTGAGGATTTCTTTATTCTAAAATTGCCATTAATTTCACAAAGTCACTGCTGGCAAAGGGTTACAGGGCACAGCATTTATGATATCCAACGTAAAAAATGCATAAAAAAACCCCGTTGATTTAACATTAACTTCATATACACCCGCATTATTTTATTAAAAAGACCTTTAGAAGTATAAAGAAAAGCAGCGCCATTTTATTAAGGCAACCACCAGTGGTAAACTATCCAACGTTCCAAATTGCCGTGAGTATAAAATTATGGCTATACAAATTTCTTACAGTGAATTAATGCGCTGATATAACAGAAACAGTAAAAAGATAGTTGGTTGACCACCGGAACTTTTATTGCATTGCATTTAATAAAATCCTGTAAGAAAGTTAATGTATGGAACTTAATATTTGCGGAAACTATTCAGCTTTTAAACTATCCAAAACAGGAACTGCAACAGTGTGCAAATATGATTGAATGGTATCATTTAATTGCTCAAAAATTACGACTTGGTTTGTTCCCTTTTTAAGCCAAACACCTGGAACGTACAACGTTTGCTGCGGTCCCACATTCCAATACCGTCCCAGAGAATGCCCGTTTATAAAAACAATACCCTTGCCCCAGTGCTGCATATCCAAAAAAGTATCGCCGGTTTTATTTAGGGTAAAAGTTCCATTGTAAAATGCAGGCCACCCTGTACTGCTCTTAATTTTATTGCTTTTTAAAACTGGTTGCTTATCAAAGGGAAGCCGGTACATTTGCCAGTCACCAGTTATTTCGGCGCTGTCAATCATTACCGGACTGATAATTCCTTTTAGGTTATGATTGATCTCCGCCCCGTAATTGATACGGCCCATATTCTCTACTAATATTTCCAGTGTGGCATTAGCAGGAATATCTATATCCATTGAATAATTTTTATAATACCGGTTTAACGTGCCTTTTCTTTCTCCGTTTACATACACGGTAGCAAAGTCTCTTAGTCCGGCAATAGCAAGCTTACCTTTAACAGGCATTGCAAATTTTTTAGTGTACATAACATACCCAGCCCCTTGCAGCAATGACTCAAAACTAAGCGGTGTGTTATTCACCACTGGCTTTATTCCATCTAAAAGACCATCGCCCTGTACCATGGCAAGTTTTATATCGGGAATGATAATAACAGGCAAAGCAGCCGGTACCGCAGGAACAGGATAATGAACATAATCTTTCATCAAATTTCTGATAGCGGTATATTTTGGCGTCACCCAGCCAGCCTCCGTAATCGGCGCATCATAATCATAGCTCGTCATATCAGGTTGTATATCGTGGTCTTTATCATAATTGGCACCCGACGTGAATCCAAAATTAGTACCACCGTGTACCATGTAAAAATTAAACGACACATCATTATCAAGGTATTTCTTAACCTGTTTGATAACGTCTGCGGTGGCCACTTTTGG
>JANYFI010000832.1 GCA_025362765.1 Ferruginibacter sp.
TTGCATAAAACCGCTTTGAAGATTCATAGTATCGCCCATGGTAGCAAGGGTAAAAAGATAATTGTCTTTTAGCAGACTAAGGCGATTGATAGTTCTGGAAGACCCTGAATCCCTCAACACAAAAGACAAAGCTTTCACGCCATTATCAAGGATAAAAGAATCTTTACTATACAACAGCATATCATTTTTATCCGTATATTTTTTTAGTTCATCCGTCCAGAATTTAGTGGAATCTTTTACATAAAAATATTTTGGGTAGGCCTGAATTGTTACGTGTACCAATTCGCCGGTGGAGTCACTTTTAAACACTGCATTCCTGCTTTTAGGCCAATAGGAACTGTAGCTGGCGTACTTTCTGCTTCCCGCAACTTCCTTTGAAACCTGCTCCAGTTTTGCCCGATAGCTTTCATCAAAATTAGGGCTAACGGGCGTTTCAACCGTAAAATGCATAAATGTATCAGTATAAGGTTTAGGTAAATTGTAATGATAAGGAGTAAACCGAAATGAATTCAGGTAGCCGCTAAAATCTTTTTTGGGGTTTTTGCTACGGGCCGCAATTACAAAATATTCCGGACCTTTTATAATATATCGGGCGGTTACAATACTACCATCTTTCATTTTTTCCTTTACATCAAGCGAAGGATATCCGTTAAACGAACCTGCGCTGCGATGTAATTGTTTGGCGAAAAAACCTGGTGAACGAAACGACTCTTCTACCAGTTTTAAGTCAAAACTATCCTGTTCTAAAAAATTAAAATTATACACCATTTTTTTGAGAATAAGATAAGCGTCCCCGGTTACCTTATCAGTTGCTTCGTATTCCCAGCGGTCAATTCCATCGTTGTTACTATAGTCCACACTTTCCCTGGGCTGTTGTACTAATTTAATGGTGAATCCACCTTGTTTTGGTGAGTACAATACGGTGTTGTTATCCGGTTTACTAAATCGAATGGACGAAAAAAAGCGGGCGGCTTCTTCTCCCTCTATATAATTTTCTTTGCCACTCATTTTAAAAACCAATACCTCGAAAGGTGTAATAAAAATATTGTAGCGCTGCAAATCGCCGGTCCTGGTTTTGTTGGTAATATCAACTCCCTTATAACCGTCTCTTTCTATCAATATCTTTTTAACGATTTTGCCAGGGATATTTTCGTACAACATGCTATCCAGTTTCTTCATTACCTGGTCTTCATTTTGCCCCAGAAATGCCGCATGTGTTTTTACCCTTGTAACCAGGTAATAGCTGCCATTACTCATGTCTGAATACTGGCGCCTGTCAAGGCCCTGAAATTCGTCTGCCATTTTAAATAAGGGACCTGGCATTTCAACACTATAAAATCCGTCATCGGCCTTTGTTTTTGTAAAAATTAAAGGCACACTTATTTTGTCAATTTCTTCTTTTTTAGCTGCGTCCCGGTCAGTCATTTTTATAGGCCGCAGGTGATACCCCATTTTGCGCAGTAATTCAATTACACCTCTTGATCCAGGTAAATGTGCTGCGCCAACGCCCACAAAAAGGCTGCTTTTTTTAATGATGGTGTCAATTGAGTTGGCCTGAACTTCGTTGCGTTTGTATAAAAAATTTTCCCTGAAAGCGATGGACCTTTCTGTCATTAAATCCAGTGAGTCCATTAAATCAAGATCGCCACGGCGATAAGCTTCCTGCATTTTCTTTGTGATGTCGCTCATTGATTCCCCGTCAGTATCAATTGGCTTTTTATTTTTTTCTGTGGCCATATCCGCGTAGGCCTGCAATACTATTTTTTCTGTCTCATAAAAATCTTCTACGCCGGCTGAGCGTTTTCCCATTTTTTTGCCCGTCTGAAAAATATACATATCCAAAAAAGTATCTTCTTCAAAATCTTCTTTGGCTTTATAACTGCGATACAATAAACTATTTACTACGGTTGGTTCTGTACTCAGCGCTATTTTTAATTCATCGTCGTAGGGTTTAATCCGGAACGAACTTTCCGTCAGCAGGTCGTCACCAGGCGTTTTAACGTAGTCAGCATAGTGCTGTTTTAACCCGTCCAGGTTAATCATTTGTCCCTGCCACAAATCGGGGTTTAATTCAAGTGCCACGGCATCCACATTTTTCATGGCGTAATAAAATGAATCACTTAAATGAAAAACCATTTTATTGCTCACATGCATAGTGCCAAAAAGGTAGGACGGCTTTTTTAAACCGTTGCCCGTAATTTCCCAAAATAAGCTGGGGTATTTACCGGAAGTACTTTTTTGACCATAGCAACATGTGCCAATTAATAGTGTTACAATTATAACCAATGACTTACTTCTGCAACACATAGTTTTTTTATTAAAATTTACGATAATTATAAAGTTGCGCACAATAGAACAGTCTGCAAAATATAAAGTCATCTTTAACTAATAAAATGACGGTCCGTATCTGTTACAACTGCGGAGAAACTTACATTTTATTAGTCAAAATACCGTAGCTTTGCACTCTTAAAATCATGCCGTAACATGATAAGTGCCTTTCAATGGCTACATATCTCTGTAATGTCTACAGTACCAGGGCTGGTTATCATTCAAAAATTTATTGATCAATATGAAATTAAGTCAATTCCGATTCGACCTTCCATTAAACCTTATTGCCCAAAACCCAACCAAAAGAAGAGAAGACAGCAGGATGATGGTAATCCATCGCAAAACCGGTGAAATTGAAAACAGGAACTTCCGGGATATTATTGACTATTTTGATGATAAAGATGTGATGGTGGTTAACAACACCAAAGTATTTCCCGCCCGAATGTATGGCCGTAAAGAAAAAACAGGTGCTAAAATTGAAGTTTTTTTGCTGAGGGAATTAAATAAACCAAACCGTTTGTGGGATGTAATTGTTGATCCCGCCCGTAAAATCCGGGTTGGTAATAAATTATATTTTGGTGAAAACGATGAACTGGTAGCGGAAGTAATTGACAACACTACCAGCCGCGGCCGCACCATACGTTTTTTGTGGGATGGTACCGAAGAAGAATTCAGGGTAATGCTTGATTTTATGGGCGAAACGCCTTTGCCTAAATACATTAAGCGCAAGCCGGATGAAGAAGATAAGGAAAGATACCAGACTGTTTATGCAAAGCACGAAGGAGCAGTTGCTGCGCCTACTGCGGGTTTGCATTTTAGCAAAGAGCTGATAAAAAGACTGGAAATTAAAGGACTTCGTTTTGCAGAAGTTACCCTGCACACCGGGTTAGGAACTTTTCGGCCGATTGAAGTGGAAGACCTAAGCAAACATAAAATGGATGCTGAATATTATGGTATTGATGAAACAGCCTGCGCCATAGTAAATAAAGCCAAAGCAGATGGCAGAAGAATTTGCTCTGTTGGTACCACAACCATGCGGGCGATGGAATCTTCTTTTACTGCACAGAAACTTTTAAAACCTTCAGAAGGCTGGACGAATATGTTTATTCACCCGCCATATAATTTTTCGATTGCTGATGCGTTGGTAACAAATTTTCATCTTCCTAAAACAAGCCTTTTAATTATGACCTGTGCTTTTGCAGGGTATGATGTAGTGATGGAAGCTTATAAAAAGGCCATTAAAGACAAATATCGTTTCTTCAGTTATGGCGACGCTATGCTGATTGTGTAAGTAATAAATGCACAAAAAAGCCGCAAAGAAATTTTGCGGCTTTTTTGTGCATTTATTTTTTTACGTAGTGGCAGATACAATTAATTGGGTAGTCAAAATAAATCCAGGAAGGATTAAAAAAATAATGGGGTGAGATAGAAATCTCTCCCCGTTTTAAATCCAATATCCTATGAAAAACCAATGCTAAGACAATATTTTAACGTAAAAGGTTGCATGAATTGGATAATTATTTTTTCAACAATCTTACAATTATGACTTTTTCGGTATGAAATACCTTTTTCGATTGAAGCGGATGAATTAACTTGAGGTAGTAAAAACGATGTTATGCCAACTATTCAACAATGGCTGAACCAATATGGGGAAAGCCATCAAAACGCTACCAATAAAACCATTCACTGGATTTGCGTTCCTGTTATTTTTTTGTCTATAATGGGATTTTTATTCAGTATCAAGCTGCCATTTGTGGTAACTGGTCATCGCGTAAACCTGGCGATGTTTGTATTGGTGGCAGTAATTACCTATTATTATTCGCTGAGTAAAACGTTGTGGGTTGGAATGTTACTATTTGGCGGAGTTTGCCTGCTGATATGCCATTTAATTGAAATGAATTTTTTTCTTCCGTTGTGGGCTTTTTCCCTCATCCTTTTCATAGCCGCATGGATTGGCCAGTTTTATGGGCACAATATAGAAGGAAAGAAACCATCCTTTTTTAAAGACCTGCAATTTTTGCTGATTGGCCCTGCCTGGCTGATGAGTTTTATTTATGAGCGGTTAGGAATTGTATTGTAATTTATTCCAGGCCAAATAATCCCACATTCAATAATTGTAAAGTTTGCAGTTTATAATTTTTAGGAATAAGAATTGAAATATTATGTCGGCTACCGCCGTAGCTTACCATGCGAATAGGAACACCACTCAATGATTTAAAAATTTGCTCCATTACATCTTTTGTCTCTGTAATTTCATTACCTACAATAGATACAATGGTTTGATCCGCATCAATCTCAACGGTGCCAAATGGTTCAAGTTCCTGTATGATAGCCGGCAGGTGACTGTCGGTATCAATAGTTAATGAGACGCCTACCTCCGAAGTGGTGATCATATCAATTGAGGTGCGGTGTTTTTCAAACACTTCAAATATCTTTCTTAAAAAACCATAGGCAAGCAACATGCGGCTACTTTTAATTTTAATAGCGGTAATGCCGTCTTTAGCCGCAATGGCTTTTACGCCTACACTACCGGCCTCTTCTGTTATCAGGGTACCTTTTGC
>JANYFI010000110.1 GCA_025362765.1 Ferruginibacter sp.
ATGAGGCTGTGTAAAAAGATATTTTGAAATATTAATAGTATCCTTAGAAACACAGGTATTATTAAAGGTTGCTTTAATGGAATATTGGCCTGAATTAATTATAGTTATTGCCTGGCTGGTATTACCTGTGCTCCATAAATAGTTGGCAAACCCCGAAGGAGCATTTAACATCATCGTTTTATTATAACATAAACTAGTGTCATTACCCAGGAAAACCGCCGGCGAATTTTTTACCGTAACCAGGAAAGAGTCTATTGCCATGCATCCGGAAAATTTTTCTGCCTGCACATAATACCTGGTAGTAACCAATGGATTTACTATTGCAGTATTACCATTTGAAACAAGATTTAATAATGGGGTCCACTGATAATTTATAAAGCCAGCATTTACCGTTAAGGTATCAGTATCTGCATTACATTTTACAGCATTACCAGTTATATTAAATGTAAACCCTACCGGATTTATCAAAATTGAATCTGTAGCAACTCCGCCACAGTTATCTGTAACGGTTACGTAATAAAGCCCTGTATTGGTTACTAATAATGTTGAATCGGTGCTTCCATTATTCCATTTGTATGTCTTATATCCAGGTCCTGCATGCAATACAATATTATTACCTGCACATATCACGGTATCCGGACCAAGATTAAGGGCTGCTGCTGATACCAATATTGCAGCATTAGTACTATCTGTAGTAATGGTACACTCATTTTCTATAAGTGCAGTAATAACTGTATTACCTGTTTTTTTAGGCATGAGTTTTAATGAATCCGGGGTCATAGAAATTTTTGTAAAATAACTGGTATCGTACTTCCAGGATGCAGTTGCTGCACAATTATTATTTGCCAAATAATAGGTTAAGGTATCAAGTAAGTTACAGCCGGTACCGATTACAGCTATACCAGGTGTGGTACAATTTGATTGTTCGTTACAGTACAAATCAGCATCTATGGGAACTGGCATTATAGTCGTACTACCATTATTGATAACCATTTCGGTTAAATTTAGCACAGAATCAATCATTGGACTGGTTTCTGAAACTGTATATGGTACCGTGCTAAATGCGCGGATCTCGTTTGTACAATACCCTGTTGCACCGGGTATTATTATACCTCCACTATCTACCTTTAACAAAAAAGAATTAGTAAAACCCGTATATAAAAACTGAGGCCTTGTTACTGTGCCCATTATTAAAATCCCCCTGGCATGTGACTGAATATTATACACTGTGTGTGCATTTAAGTGAGGGTAGTTTTTTGACCATTTTGCTATTCCATTTTTGGAAAACCGAGTAATATTCAATGCTTTGCCTGATGCTGTTTGTACTTCGTTGCTCATTACAAAATCATCATCTGGTGTAAGGGTTACGGTTGGCCTTACCTGATCAATATGATCATTAATATTTGGAGTAATGATCTGATCCCCCTGCAATATTTGTGCACCTAATATATTGCCACTGGTTGTAAGTTTTATTAATGCCATTTGTGTTTGTAATGTGTTGACCTCACTTTTGTTTACGAAGGCATAAAGTGTATCATTGCTTACAATTATTTTATTAAATCGAACAGCATTATTAGGCAAAACAATACCTTTTTCCCATCCATTATTTCCGGTAGCATAGTCTAATTTTTGTATGCCTATGTTTTGAGTATTATATCCATCATAGCTATCATGCCCAAAATACACGCCTTTTGTATCGCAGGTAATGGAACGGTAGATTGGCGTCAATACAGAGTGTTTTATCTCTTTTTTCCATACCACTTGTAAAGTGGCATCAAACCTAATGACATGAGAAATAAATATCCGCAGCCATAGCATTGGTTCAGAATAATAATAAATCCGCCATCCGGTGTAGGCGTAACATCGGCGATCTCTGAGAAATAATCTCTACTGAGGTCTTCTGATAAAAGAGTATTACCATTATTATCCATCTTGAGTATTTTTAAAACCCGAAATGCCCCATGGTCGATAATATAGTAGTTATTTGCAAAGGCAATGATGTTGTTATCTGCAGATTTGATAACCCTTAAGAAATTATGGATATGGTCAAACTGATCCATTTTTTTTGACCACTCTACATCGCCATTGGTCTTTAATTTTTCTACCCAGCCGCTTGTGCCCATATTACCAATTACAATGCGCCCTCCATCCGGGGTAGTAATAGCATCTCTAATAATAGTGGCTTGTGCATTTGAATATTCAATAAGTGAAGTTTTGTTGCAGCCTTCAGCCAGCGGTGTAGTGTCTTTACAATAAACATTATCGCACTGGCTGGTAACTGTAATATCAAATGATGTAACGGTAGGTGTAACCGGATCGTTGACTGATGGAACAACAGGAAGTACCGAATTCCATATCATTGGTTTCTGATATTGCGTAATTGTATCCGTAAAAAAAGTAAATCCCGTGGTTTTTTGACCATACGCATAGTTAGCGGTTGTTTGGTTTGTAGCCCATTCGATAGTGTTATACCCATTTAACTTTATAACTTCAGGGAGGTATACATTTCTTAATATATAAAAGCC
>JANYFI010000222.1 GCA_025362765.1 Ferruginibacter sp.
CATATTATTAAAAAAGCCCCTTGCAAAAGGGGCTTTTTTAATATGACCGTTTAAATCAACCAATAATTTTTTAGAAAGATATTATGATTTATACTTTAAACGGTAAATATTACCGTTTACTCAATCAAACCCGCCGTTTGTGAAATACCCCTTTTTGGGGATAGGGCAGAAAAAAAACTTCATTATATTTGTCTCGGTTTTTCATAGGATATTGGATTTTAAACGGGGCTGGATTTTTATCCTGGCCCTTTTTTTATACCTGCCTGGAGGTATTGATTACTTGATTAAAATAGTTTACCAGGATGGAAGCTTTCGACTTTCCAATTTCGGCAGACAATTCTTCCAACGTTTTTTCCTTTATATTTTTTACTGATTTATATTTTTTAAGCAATATGTCAACTGTTGCTTTGCCGATGCCGTCTACCTGCTCCAGCTCATTTTTAAAACTACCTTTACTTCGCTGGTTGCGGTGAAAGGTGATGCCGAAACGGTGCACTTCATCCCTGATTCTTCTGATGAGTTTCAGGCTTTCGCTATCCCATGGTAATTTTAGTGATTCTGTATCACCTGCAAAAAAAAGTTCTTCTTCATTTTTAGCCAAACCAACAAGCGTTAGCTTCCCTCCCAGCTCAAGTTTTCTAATGCTTTCCATAGCAGCGCTTAACTGGCCTTTACCCCCATCAATTATTACCAGTTGAGGCAATTGCTTTTGTTCTTCGGCAAGTCTTTTATAACGCCTGTAAACCACTTCTGTCATGGTAGCAAAGTCGTTGATACCCGTTACAGTTTTTACATTAAATCTTCGGTATTCGTTTTTATTTGGCTGGCCATTTTTAAAACTTACCATTGCTGATACGGGGTAACTGCCCTGGAAATTGGAATTATCAAAACATTCTATATTAACCGGTAATTCTTTTAACTGAAGGTCTTTTTGTAACTGAACCAACACGTTATTTACTTCAGCTTCCGTTTTATCTTCCAGCAACAGCATTTTCTTTTTGTTCAACTCCTCTTTAAAGTAGTTCACGTTTTTTTCTGAAAGGTCAACCAGTTTTTTCTTATCACCCGCTTTTGGAACCGTGATAATTATATTCACTTCCGGATAGTTAATGGCAAAGGGAACAATTATTTCCGTGGCTTCGCTGTTGAATGTTTCCCGTAATTGTGCTATAGCAAAATTGAGCACTTCTTCCGCATTTTCATCCAGTTTCTTTTTTAAAGTAATTGTTTTGGTTAACACAATACTGCCGTTGCTAACGGCTAAATAATTAACATAAGCTGTATCGCCTTCTTCCAGGATACTAAAAACATCCACAGTGCCCGTGCGTTCATTTACAACGGTGGAGCTTGCCTTGTATTCTTGCAGATGTTCCAGCTTCTTTTTAATCAAGCCTGCTTTCTCAAATTCAAGTCCCGCTATTTTAGTCTGCATATCTGCCTTAAATTGTTGAATCACAGGAGATAGGTTTCCTTTCAGAATATTCTTTAACTGTTGTAGTCCGTCATCATAATCCTGCAATGTTTGCAAGGCTTCACAGGGACCCTTGCAGTTGCCCAAATGATACTCAAGGCAAACCTTGAATTTCTTTTTTTCAATGTTGGATGTGCTAAGGTTGAGTTTACAGGTTCTGAGCGGAATAGTCTGTTTAATAAAATCAAGCAGCTCTCTAACTTTGCCAACTGAGGTATATGGACCAAGGTATTGTGACCCGTCTTTTATTTTTCTACGCGTAAAAAACACTCTTGGGAAAGGTTCATTTTTGATTACGATGTAGGGATAAGATTTATCGTCTTTTAAATTTATATTGAACAGCGGCTGAAAATTTTTAATCAGTGAGTTCTCCAGTAGAAATGCATCCTGCTCACTGTTTACAATCGTAAACTCAATTTTACGAATACGCTGAACCAGTTCATGCGTTTTATAATTGGTAAAGGTTTTTGAAAAATAAGAGCTTACCCTTTTACGCAGACTTTTTGCTTTGCCTACATACAATAAATCATTATTGTCATCAAAATATTTATAAATGCCCGGTTGCAGCGGAATAGTAGAAGCTATTAAAGCAAACTCTTGTTGTGTCATTGTAGGTATGCGTAGACAATGTTTATTTATTCATTAAAATCCCACGTAAATTTTTCTGTTTTTATAAGGGAAGAGTTGCCATTGGGGGCATTCAGCAGTGTATTGATACTTGCCCATTTACCTGTCTTCCATGTTAGTTGTTGCGTGATGCTGCGATCCTTTTCATTTACTTGTTTTACAAGGTATATTTTAGCAACCTTGCCCGTTTCAGGTTCAATATATACATCCCAATGTCTTAATGCAATCGAGTCTGGTAAAACAGATGAAGGATCATAGGTAAAAGTAATAGCATTAATGGTTTGATCTTTAAAGGATGTTTCTTTGAAATAACCGGTAAGATTGGTTTCTTTTATTTCTGGCGAAATAAAATCTTTCAAAAGGGAAGGAAGCTCATTTTTTTTGACCCAGACAGAATCTGTTTTTCCGTTAACAGTTGTAATATGCAGGGGCGTAACCTGTAAGGAATCCAACGTAAGTAATTGCCCTTTTATAAAAGAAGTGACAGGAAAAAATGAGTCTTTCTTCACCTTTTCTACACCCAGATCAGCAACAGTACTTGAAGCAGCATTTGAAATGGTAGCACTATTGCAGCTAAAAACTAAGATTATTGCCGGGAAATAAATTTTTTTCATTTTTCAAAATTAAACAGAAACATAGTGTAAAACAAAAACCGCAGTAGGTTCAGCTCTGCGGTTTTGCTAAATATAGTTACCCGAAACTTCTATCAACAGCGAAGTAAGTACCTTATTTTATCAGTTTTGTAATACCAAATTTAAAGCCATAGTTATTAAGCTTTTCCTGAATAATATATTGTCTGTTGGTATTAAAAAGCTGTTGTCGAAACTGAGGGCCAAACTGAAACGTAATGCCATTCTCCGTTTTATAACTTACAAAGGTTTCAAATCCTGCATTCAAATTCCATCTATTCAGCAAAGACGTTTCTTTGATGTAATTTCTTTTGTCAGATGAAAGCAGGAAAGACTTACCGCCCACAACATAGGTCGGCTGTATTGTAGCACCAATATTCCATTGCAAATTATCATTACCAGCAATTTTAAAATCCATTCCCACCGGCAGTGAAAGCTGAAATGTTTCATTATGTAACTTAACGGAGGAAATGCCATCAACATTGGAGTAGGAAGTTGACCGGTAAGCAGGATAAGGCTGACCACTCTCTTCTGAAACAAGCGTTATAGTGGTGGCCAGAGGATGTGAATTTGTAAAAGCCTGCGAATTATAGCGCGTATAGTTTAACTGTAATGAAGCCTTTAGCTTAACTCCCTTAAAGATAGCGTAAGTGATACCAGTACCTACTTCAAAACCGAATGATGGATGCTGTATTGCATCATTGTTGGTAACTGCGGCACTTGTGGTGATAGCGTTTCTTAATTGTCTGTAAACAACCGAAGGTGTTATATATGTTTGCCTGCTCAATTTGCCAGCCCATTTTTTTGGAGCAGGCCGGTTATACATTGCATAATTTTCTATCCAGGCTTTATCTTCGTCTGTCAATGTCAGTTTATTTTCTGCTTCGGTTGAAATGGTATTGGCTGCAAGAGTTAATTCTTCTGTTTGTGCCGTATTATTTGCAATACCTGTCAAATCATCTTGGGTGGAGATATTTTTTTCATTATCGAATTCTTCGTTAGATGGGAGTATGTTAAGTGAAGCCATCCTTGCTGTTGCCAGCAACATTGACTGGGCGATACCATCAGTGGAGGAAATTCTTTGACCTGTTCTGGCAGGAAATACTATGTCATTTTTGATAGTACTAATTGCAACGGATTCACTTTTCGCCAAAGAAATTTGGGTAAAAGGTGATGCTGAAAAATTTACGGTAATTGGGGAAGTGTTATTTGCCGCAGGCTGATAAGTATACAATTGATCTTTTCGTAAAAAAGATGTGGTTTGACCCGGCGCTGGAAATTCTGTATTTACTGATTTATAAGTATTGAAATTATCCACAAAATTCAAAGTAGTATTTTCTGCTAAAATCGGTAACTGCGTGGTAGAAATTGCGTTATTAAAAAGGAAGCCATAAAAAATATTAGTTGATGCGGCTTGTGTTGTTTGGCCGTTTTTAGCCTCCATTCCATACTGATTTCTATTGTTTTTATTATCAGTATTGAGATAGCCGGTTATAAGCAGGGTGGCTATTAAAGTGATACTCATTGCAACGGATGGCCATTTTCTGCCTGGATGAATATTGTTGTAAATACTGTGCCACACTCGCTTTTCAGGGTACATTTTAAATTCATCTGACCTATCCTTAAGCAACCGTTCAAAATTTTCTATGTCTAAATTTCTCTCCATTGTTGACGAAATTTCTGTTAGTTTGGTAAAAGCAATCGTTATTACTGGTTCCTTTAACTATTAATTCAGTTAGTTTGAAGCCACAGCGCTGCTTAATATTATAGCTGTTTTGTTGCGTGGCTTTAATAAAATATTTTTCTTTATTAAAATGTCTTCAAGCATAGCTTTTGCACGGGTATACTGAGACCGGCTGGTACTTTCTTCAATATCAAGCATGTCGCCAATTTCTTTGTGTGAATATCCTTCAACGGCATAAAGATTCAATACGGTCCGGTAGCCAACCGGCAGCAACCTTATACACTCCACTACCTGCTTGGCCTGCATAATGGATGGGATAGTTTCTTCCCTGATACCAATGCCGCTGGCATAAGTGATGTCAACGCTATCGGAAAATTTTTTATTTTTCTTGAGCACATTAATACACGTGTGCACCACAATCCTTCTTATCCACCCTTCCAAAGCACCTTCATTTCTGTATTGATGAATTTGAGCAAATACCTTAATGAAACCCTCCTGTAGCATGTCTTCTGCATCTTCCCTGTTTTTTGCGAAGCGGTAGCAAACGCCAAGCATTTTCGGACTAAGGCGCATATACAATGCTTCCTGTGCGGCTGCATTATTTTCAAGACATCCATTAAGCATGGTTTCTTCTGTCATAGTGTGTGCTTGGTTTAACACCTTAAATATAGACAATTTATGCCTATTTATCGCTGCGTTGAATTAAAAACACCTTTGTTCAGCAAATATGTTGGTAAATACCCGTGGTAGAATTATTTGGCTGTTGGAGGCCTTTTGCGCAGGAGGCTGTCGGCAGCGGTATTTGCTTTAATGCTATCATGGATAGCGGAAGCCCAGGCGTTTAAAGCCTGTTTTTGATCAGCTTTTAAAATAGCATTTTTGTGTATGAGGGTATAGGAAGAAAGGGGCATTTCATCGTCTTTTACCTGCTTCATTATTTCTTCCAGTTTTTTATACTGCCTTCCAATGCCGTAAGTTGCAAATTCCGAAAAATTGACTTCTCTTTTTCCTTCGTTTATATGGTTGTTTAACCACCAGTCTACCGGCTGTAGTTTTGAATACCAGGGATACACAGTATTATTACTGTGGCAGTCATAACAACTGGTTTGCAAAATCTGGTGAATATTTTCCGGCACCAGGTACTTTTTACTAATGTCGTTCACCAACAAAGCCGCTGTAGCGCTGCTATTTTTTTGAGGATGAATAAACTGTATTATTATGAGGATGACTAGGGCGGCAAGCAATACTTTTTTCATGTTGAAATATATTAAGTAATTTTTTTACCATGTTTTTAAATAATACAATTTTAAAAGATAAGTTTTTATGTATTACAAAAATGCACTTTAGTTTATTAAAACATTTCCGGTCATTTCTTTTGG
>JANYFI010000247.1 GCA_025362765.1 Ferruginibacter sp.
AAAGCATTGCTATGGTTGCGAAGGGCTGCATTTAAAGTATTATTGCAGACAATCCGCACGGGAGTAAACGCTGCGGTAATACTGCCGCCACCATCGTGGGAAGTAGTTAAAAATAAATACTGCTCAATCAGATCATCATTACCCACTTTAATATAATTGGGCAACTTAGCGGTAATAAAAATCCGTTCTCCTTTGTTATGTAAAGCTTTACATAACAAAGGTTATGAAAAGGAAAAGATTATGTAAAGTAGTTCCAACAAACATCTTGAATTCCAATGATCATAGAGACCTATCACTTTACATTATTTTGTTAGTGGCAATAGTGCCTTAACATTAAATAAAGTAGATATGAAGGAAAAACAAACCACCGATGAATTAGTAAACCAGTTTGAAAATCATCTCCGTACACTTCAACGAAGCCGAATTACAATTCGTCAATACTGGCAAACCTGGAAGCCATTAAAGATTTTTATGTCTGCAAACGGTATTAAGTATTATAACAAATCTGTAGGTCAGCAGTTCATCAAATCAAAACTTGGCGAATACGAATATACTAACCTTAATCAAAGGCAAAAGCGGTTAGTAAACGTAACGGATGCTCTTTATGTATTTCAATGCACGGGAGAAATTTCTTTTGGGCCAGCACCACTAAGAAGAAACCCACCCAAAGTATTTGCTGGAGAGATCGGTCTTGCTATGGAAGATTACATCAAGTATCGAAAAATAACTTTTGGATTAGCAAAAAGCACCAGTAATGGTAATACCAAATCCCTGCACAATTTGTTATTGTTTTTGATAGGTAAAGGCGTGCAAAACATCAATGATATAAATGAAATACATCTGCTGTCATTTATGAAAAGTCTTAATCCGGCAACGCAATCGGTTAATCATTCAATATTAGGTGTTGTCAAGGGATTTTTTATTTATCTATACACAGAACAGATACTCAGTAAGGATTATTCAAAAGTAATACAGCGCGCCAATTGCAAGCAGCAACCAAGACTACCTTCATTTTTTTCACCGGAAGAAGTAAGCCGTATATTAAATTCCATAGACAGGGCTAACCCATCAGGTAAAAGAGATTATGCTATGGTAATGCTGGCGGCAAAGCTTGGTATGCGAGTTTCTGACATAGCCAGATTAAAGTTTGAAAGCATTAACTGGGAAAAAGGAATTATTGAGTTTACGCAGTTCAAAACAGGCAAGGAAATTTCGCTTCCGCTTCTTCCTGAAGTGGGCAATGCCATTATTGATTATCTGAAGTATGGCCGTCCTGTTTGTAGTAAAGCCTGTTGTTTTGTGCAACATATTACACCTTACAAGACAATAACCTCCAACGATGTTACAAGCAGAATTGGCCTACACATACGGCGATCTGGAATAGCGCTTAAAGACAAGCGCAAAGGTGCCCATGCTTTGCGGCACAGCTTTGCTACTCATCTTTTGGGAAACAAAACATCACTACCTGTAATATCGGAAGCGCTTGGGCATCGTCATACAGCCTCGACAATGCTCTATCTACGAGTTGACAAAGGACAGCTCAAACAATGTGCGCTTGATGTTCCGATGGTATCACCAAACTTTTATCAACAAAAAGGAGGATTTAAATTATGAGTACTATTAATTACTACAGTGTGTACAAGCCATTTATTGAAGAGTTTGTCACCCTAAAAAGAAATCTCGGATATAAATACATCAATATTGAATACGCTTTCATGCAGTTAGACCGACTCGCCTATGACAGGGAGGAAACCAGCATTGGCATATCAAAGGAGCTATGTGAACAGTGGTGTATCAGACGTCCCAATGAATCAGACAAGACACGTTATAACAGAATACAGATTATGCGCCAGTTCTCGTCTTTTCTGATGACGCTCAACTACCAGTCATATCTGCCTGCTCTGCCCAAAGTTAAGAGCACACATACGCCATATATTTATACCAAAGAAGAAATAGCAGCAATATTTACAACAAGCGATCAGCTAAGTGCTAAGACTACCTGCTATAACTCAATGGTGCTGATTCTCCCAGCCTTATTCAGATTACTCTATGGCACGGGACTACGTATAGGTGAAGCACTTGCCTTGTCTTGTAAAGACGTTCATCTTGATGAAAAGTATATTGTACTTAGAGATACCAAGAATGGGACTGATAGGATGGTTCCATTTTCCGATTCCTTGACTCAGGTAATTGTCGAATACTTGGATTGCAGAAAGCGTTTTCCTATGGTTAGAAAAACGGATCTGCTTTTTGTACACCCCAATGGCGATTGTTGTTATAACCATCGAACATATCAATGGTTTAGGAAAATTTTGCATGGAGCAGGAATCCCGCACAAAGGGAAACATCAAGGGCCACACATACACGATCTAAGACACACATTCAGCGTTCACTCACTGGCAAAAATGGCGGAAGACGGTCTTGATTTATATTACTCTTTACCGGTTCTTTCTACTTACCTGGGGCATAAGTCTATCGCCAGTACCGATGGGTATGTCCGACTTACAGCCGACATGTATCCATCCATTATTGCCAAAGTCAATAATATGTGTCCTTATTTATTTCCTGAAACTCCTAAACAAACAAGTCATGAAAACAGTTGATTTTCCTAAAAGCCTTGCAGACTTTTTAACCAAGTATCTCCCGGCAGAAAGAGGAATGAGTAATAACACAATTGCATCCTACAGAATGACATTCATTTTGCTGATCTCGTTCATGCAAGAACAGAAAAGCATACCTGCGCATAGACTAACGTTCAAGGATATTACTAAGACATGCGTAGAAGAATTTCTCAATCATTTGGAAACGGATAGGAAATGTTGTGTGTCCACCCGTAACGTTCGCCTTGCCGCATTGCATTCTTTTTTCAAGTTTGTCCAGTATGAGTGGCCTGAGCAATTGGAGGAATGCCGAAAAATATTGACGATAAAAGTAAAAAAGACAAACCGAGGTTCTATTAATTACCTAACGGTAGACGGTATAGGACTTCTACTGCGCCAACCTGATCTGTCCACAAAAAAAGGAGTGCGTGCTCTCGCTATGCTTGCGTTGATGTATGACACAGGTGCACGGGTACAGGAAATCATTGATCTTATTCCTTCAAGCCTAAGATTAAATAAGCCGTACACAATCAAATTAATAGGCAAAGGAAATAAAGCGAGGATAGTGCCATTAATGGAGGAAGAAGTTGTTCATCTGAAAAGCTACATGTCGAAAAACAACTTGCTGGAAGACCATGCCAGTGAGTATCCATTATTCTATAACACTTGGAAAGAAAAATTAACCCGAGCAGGCATCACCCACATCCTTCATAAATATGCAACGATGGCAAGAGATAAAGATGCCACTCTTATTCCACAAAGAATCAGTTGCCACTCTCTCAGACACTCAAAAGCAATGCATTTGCTACAAGCCGGTGTCAACCTTGTTTATATACGTGATATTCTCGGCCATGAATCGGTCACAACTACAGAAGTCTATGCAAGGGTCGATTCCAAACAGAAGCGTGAAGCCATAGAAAAGGCCTATGTAAATGTTGTAAAAAAGGAAGCACCAATATGGGTGAACAATGAAAGCTTATTAGACTGGCTGAAAAACTTCTGATGAAAATAATAATGTAAAGTAGAATCACTTTATTAATGTCAAACTCATATTGTATGGAACCGATAAAACTCATTCTACTTTACATAATCTTTTCCTTTTCATAACCTTTGTTATGTAAAGCTTTACATAACAAAGGAGAACGGATTTTTATTACCGCTAAGTTGCCCAATTATATTAAAGTGGGTAATGATGATCT
>JANYFI010000257.1 GCA_025362765.1 Ferruginibacter sp.
AGGGCGAATGGCTGTTTTAAATTCGTGCCACGACGTTTTAAAAGCGGCATCGTACAATAAAGGCGGTAAAAAAATGATGAAAACAATTTCAGGATCAAGCGCCAGATCGGGCAATGCGGGAACAAACCCGATAACAAGTCCTACCATCAACAGTAATATTGGGTATGGCAGCTTTATTTTATCTGCGATGGCAGATAGTCCAATCAATATGGTCATCATAAAGATGACTATTTCAAAACTTTTCATTTTTGTAAAATATACTGTCGTAAATGCATGCCACCTGCTGCTTTCCCACCCAATTGTTTAATGTTCTCCAATCGATCCCGCATAAAAATAACCCGATTGTCACCATTTATCAATTTTTAATAAAGAATAGAATTCCATGCAGTACTTTTGAAGCATGCAAAAAACGCTTCAGATTCTTGGTAATTCTTTACGGCTCACTTTGCAGGAGCTACGGGTAAATAAATTACGTACAGGCCTTAGTCTCACCGGGGTGGCTTTTGGAATTTTTTGTATCATCGGTGTCCTGGCAACGGTTAACAGCCTGGAGTATAATATTCAAAATGAAGTGAACAGTTTAGGCAGCAACACTATCTACATAGATAAATGGGAATATTCCGGCGGCCCCGACCGGCCTTACTGGAAATACCGGGCAAGACCAACAATGAAATACCAGGAGGTGGCCTTGTTAAAAGAACGTTCAGAACTGGTGGATAATATCAGTTTTTTAATGCGTTCAGGAGGCAGTATTTCGTATAAAGATGATATGATTGAGAACGCATCAGTATACGGTATTACGGCTGATCAAATGTCGGTGCAGCCTATTTCTTTTGCTTACGGACGGTTTATTTCTGATGCTGAATTTAACGGGGGAAGTTCCGTAGGCTTGATAGGCTACGACAATGCGGAAAAGCTATTTGGAACTGCAGAAAGGGCATTGGGGAAATATTTTGAAATAAAAGGCAAGCAGGTAAATATTGTGGGCGTAATTAAAAAGGAAGGTAAAAATTTTATCGGCTGGGATAATGATAATTGCGTGATGCTGCCTTATAAATTTGCCCGCCAAATCATTGCTGAAGAATACAGTAACCCGGTGTTAATAGCCAAGGGTAAACCCACTGTAACCCCCACCCAGTTGAGTGTGGAATTGCAAGGAACCATGCGCCAGATCAGGAGATTAAGCCCTACCCAGGAAGACAATTTTTCATTGAACAGTGTGGAAGCTTTCAGTAAAGCCATCAGTGGACTGTTTGGTACCGTAGATATTGTTGGTGGACTCATTGGCGTTATCAGCCTGATTGTTGGTATGTTTGGCATCGCCAATATTATGTTTGTAACAGTGAAAGAAAGAACCAGCATGATTGGTTTGAAAAAAGCCATCGGCGCCAAACGTTCCAGTATACTGTTTGAATTTTTACTGGAAGCCGCCATGCTTTGCCTAATGGGCGGTGCTATTGGATTATTGCTCGTTTATATCCTTACGGTAGTTTTTACCAAAATGTTCGATTTTCCTGTTTTTGTATCAATCCCACTCTTAATAGGTACTGTAATTATCTGCCTGGTGGTAGGCGTGCTGGCGGGTATTTTTCCTGCATCAAGAGCGGCCAGAATGGATCCCGTGGAAGCTATCAGAAGTAAATAAAAAGGCTTCGTTGTTTTGTTAGCCAAAAAGCAATGCTTTATATCAGGATAAAGGTCACTGGCTTTTTGTGTTGCAAATAAGCCAGTGAAAACACGGCTAAAATATTTATTCCTGTATACGGTTCAAAGGTAAAATCGTTTACACCATTTTGTTATTTATTTTCTTTTCAACACAAGAAATAATCCCGCAATCACTAATACAATTCCTGCCAGCGTATACAAACTCAATGGCTCTTTCAACAGCATTGCGGCAAACACAAAACCTGTAACCGGACAGAGAAAAAGCCAAAAAGAAGCCTTCACCGGGTTATTGCTTAACATAAATAGCCAGAGTTGTACCGCTACTACGGAAACCGCCGTTGCCAGCCATAAAACAGCTACCCACACTGTTACATTAAAATTATTTTTTTCGCCATTATAAAAATAAACGGCAAATGGCAGCAAAAAAATACCTCCTAAAATAGTTTGCCATCCATTGATGGTGAGGATATGTAAATTGTTCCATTGACTCTTTG
>JANYFI010000264.1 GCA_025362765.1 Ferruginibacter sp.
TGCACAATGGAATGTGAAGTTTTAAAGAGTTTTATTCTTTACCTTTTTTTTAACAGCCTTTCCACTGTACATTCCGTCTTATAACGCAACAGTTATCCACTTATTAACAATGGCTTTGGAATAGTGTTTGCTTAACTGGCATTATAGTTAATTTTACAGTCGGCGATAAAATGAAAGAAAGAACCAACATGATAAAACCAACCTGTTTTTTGCTGCTCACTGCAGTGATATGCTGTTTTTCGGCAATTGCACAACCCTCCCATGTTTTTACAGACGCAGAAAAAAAGTTTAAAGACGCAAAAGAGTTGTTTATTAAACAACAATATGCCCTGGCGTATCCCTTGCTGGAAGCGGTAAAGAAGGAATACCCTGATGAACAAAAGAGCAACAATGTTTACCTGCATGATGATGTAAATTATTATTACATCGTGTGTCGTTTAAAAATACGATTACCCATTGCCGAAGAAGAAGCGAAGCAGTATATAGCCTGGGTCAATAATGAGCCGAGGCTGGAATTGATGAGTTATCACCTGGGCAAATTTTATTTTGTAAAAAATGATTTTGCCAATGCCATCAAATATTACGAACAGGCATCGCTGGATAACCTGAGCAACGAAGAAATAGCGGATGCGAAATTTGAAATGGCCTATTGCTATTTCAACCTTAAACGTTTTAAAGACGCTAAACCTTTGTTCAATGAAATTCACCAGTTACCCGACAATAAATATTATATTCCAGCCAATTATTATTATGGCTTTTTAAGTTACTACGACCGTAGTTATTCCGAAGCCTTAAAGTCCTTTAAGTTGGTAGAAATGAGAGAGGAGTACAAAGGCGTGGTACCTTACTACATCGCTGAAATCTACTATTTTCAAAATAAAAAAGATGAGAGCCTGCGATATGGCGAAAGTACTTTGAGCAGGGGAGGGCTGTACTACGAAAAAGAAATGAAACAGTTATTGGGGCAGATGTATTTTGAAAGAAAAAATTACGGCAAGGCCTTGCCGTTACTGGAGTATTATGTAACCAATAGCAAGAAGGTAAGCAAAGAAGATTTGTATGAAGTTAGCTATTGTTATTACGAGGCTAAACAACTTGATAAGGCCATAAAAGGCTTTAAGCAATTGAGTAATGAAAAAGATTCACTGGGGCAAAATTCTATGTACCTGTTGGGCGATTGTTATTTAAGAACCGGCCAAAAAGCCAATGCCAGAACGGCTTTTCAGTATTGCGCCAACAACAGCAGCAATAAACAGCAGCAGGAAATTTCCCTCTTCAACTATGCAAAATTATCATACGACCTGGGTTACCAGGATGTGGCATTAAATGAAATGAGAAAATTTTTAAACAACTACCCCAATTCAACCTATAACAACGAAGCCAGAGAAATTTTGGTAGGTCTGCTGGCCAGCACCAATAACTTTAGTGATGCACTTGCTTTATATGAGTCGTTTGGTAAACCAACGGCTTCTATGCAAAGTGTATATCCGCGTATTTTGTATGGCCGGGCGGTGGAGTATTTTAACGATCAGCAGATAGCGCAGGCAGATGACCTTTTTACAAAAATTCTCAAATTGCCCTCTTCTTCTGTAACGCCTTATGCCAACTTCTGGAAAGGAGAAATTGCTTACCGCATTCCGGATTATGATGCAGCTATCCGTTATTTATCAGTCTACCTGCAAAGTGGTGCTATTGCCCAGGGAGAAGCAACACCAGCTACAGCAAAATATGATTTAGGCTATTGCTGGATGAAAAAAGAAGGATACAAACAATCCCTGGCGAATTTTGAGGCGATAGCTAAATCCAATAGTACGGCTACTACCGTTGAACAGGATGCATATGTAAGAACAGCCGATGATTATTTTATGCTAAAGGATTTTTCGAAAGCAAACAGTATGTACGATATTGTTATCAACAATGCATTGCCACAAAGTGATTACGCCATGTTTCAAAAAGCAATGATCGCAGGCATTAAAAGTGCAACAGGAAAAATCAGTGGTCTCAATAGCCTCACCCGGTTATACCCTCAAAGCAGCCTTGTGCCAGACGCTACCATGGAAGTAGCTAACAGCTATATGGCTGATGAAAAATTCAGCGAAGCGATTCCATATCTAACCAAAGTCTTAAATTATCCCAACGCCGGTGGCTTAAAGCCCAAGGCGTATTTAAAGCTCGGACTTAGTTACTATAATCTGGATAAAAACGATGAGGCGCTCACAAATTATCAGCAGCTTATGCAGCAATACCCGCAATCTGCAGAAGCAGATGAAGCACTGGACAACATCAAAAATATTTATGTAGCAGCAGGCAAGCCAAATGAGTATGTAGAGTTGATGCGAAAAAACGGAAAAAATATTTCAGCAACGGAAGCGGAAGGCCTTACATATGGTGCTGCTGAACTAAAATACAATAACAATGATTGCGTCGGTGCAATTGCCGGATTTACCAATTATTTGTCCCGCTTTCCTGCAGGAGCATCTGTACTGGAAGCCAATTTTTTCAGAAGTGAATGTTACAACAAAAACAAAGACTGGACCAATGCGTTGACAGGATATAATTATGTTAGCGGCAGAGGCATCAACAAATATTTTGAAAGAGCAACATTGTCTGCCAGTAGTATTTACTATTTTGAATTGAAGGATTACACCAGCGCAAAGAAAAGTTTTGAGTTGCTTCGGTCGGGCGCTGTTAACCAGGATAACCAGCTGGAAGCGGCGAGGGGCCTGGTTAGGTGCGATTATCAGCTAAAGGAATATGACCAGGCCAATGAGGTGGCCAAGGATTTATTAAAGGGCAAAGGAATTAGTACAGATGATAAATCAATCGCTTTTTTAGTGTTGGGTAAATCCCAGCAAAAGAGCAATGATTGCAATGGGGCTATTGCTTCTTTTAAATCATGTGCAGCCATCAATAAATCAGCCTGGGGAGCACAAGCCCGCTATGAAATTGCCAGCTGTTTGTTTAGCCTGGGCAATTATACGGCGTCAGAAAAAGCTGCACAGGTTGTAATAAAGGAAACCAGCAGTTACGATTACTGGATTACCAGCGGCTACATTTTACTTGGTGATATTTTTATGCAGCAGAAAGATTTTTTCAATGCCAAAGCAACCTATCAAAGTGTGGCGCAAAATTCCACTATCCCCGAATTAAAAACGACTGCCCAGCAAAAATTAGATAAAGCACTGGCAGCAGAAAAAGAATTGTCAAAAGTAAATTAAGGATAAATAGCCCTTACATTTTATTAAAAAGAATAGCTTTAAAACCTTACACAAGCATGCGCACAAAAAGTATAATAACCTGTTTATTTTGCCTGACTGTTGCCAACAGTTATGCCCAGAAAGATACGGCTAAAAAGCAAACCATTGATATCACTTCCAGCTATAAACCGGTATTGCGCAATGCGGTGAAAATTAATTTTTCTGCCACCAATTTAATTGCCGATACTTCTAAACAGGTGGCACCCTATGCTATCCCTGCACAAAATTTATTTTATACATATCAGCCAATGGCTTTAAAACCGCTGGCATTAACGCAGGACACCAGCCTTGATCTGGGCACCCGTAATTTCCTGAAAGCCGGCTTCGGTAATTATACAACTCCTTATATCAATGCAGGCTTTAGTTTTGGGGATGGTAAAACAAGCCTGATGAATGTATATGCTGATTATATTTCATCCAAAGGAAAAATTAAAAACCAGGATTACAGTAAAGTAAACGTAAAGGCAAGCGGCAGTTATTTTACCGGCAAAAATGAAGCGTATGGCAGTGTTGGTATCAGCCAGTATGATTACTACCTGTATGGTTACAATCACGCACTATATGCATACAATAAGCAGGACGTATTGCAGCGGCTTACCACTGTAAAACTATTGGCAGGGTTTCGCAATAAAGAGCAGACTGAGTTGGGTATAAATTATAATCCAACTGTAGAGATCAATGTGTTTGGCAACCGGAAACAGGCAACTGAAAGTTCGCTGCTGATTAATGCCCCGGTAGAAAAAGCATTGGGCGATGAGTTTTCAGTGAAAGTAGCCGCCAAAGCAGATTTAACTACCTATACCACCCAAAATTTCATACCCAATAATTATAAATTCAACAATAATATTTTTTCTATAGCTCCGGAATTAGTCTATACTACAGAAAGTTTATCATTGCATGGCGGCATAACCCCTGTGTGGGACAATGGCCAACTGAGCGTACTGCCAAACATTTATGGTGAAGCACAGATACCCGATAAACCTTTTTTGGTACAGGCGGGATTGACTGGTCGTTTTATAAAAAATAGTTATCAGCATTTAACCGATGTTAACCCTTACCTGGCGCCGGTAACAACCGCACAGCTTAATACAAAGGAAATAGAATTGTATGGTGGTATTAAAGCTTCTGTTGGCAAGCATTTTAATTTTAGCGCCAAGGCCGGCTTACTGAGTTATAAAAATTTGCCCTTTTATATAAATGATACAGCGGGTGATTTAAAATCTTTTAAAATTAGTAATGAAAGTAAGGTAACCGACCTTCGCATACACGGTGATATTAGTTATATAAGTCAGGATAAATTTACACTTACCGGCGGATTAACTTTAAATGGATATACCGGCATGCATGATAATAAGAAAGCATGGGGCACAATCCCTTTGCAAATTGATGGCGCTCTTCGCTGGTGGGCTTTTAAGCAGGTAATGATCAAGAGTGATTTTACTGCGTACACCGGATCGTCCTACTTACTCCCAGGCAACATTAATAAAACCCTGGGCGGTGCTGCAGACCTTAGTGCAGGTGCTGAAGTATCTATAAACAAAAATATCAGCGCCTGGCTGGATATTAATAATATTTTCAACAATAAATACCAGCGATGGTATGGGTATGAAGTATATGGTACCAACTTGTTGATTGGGGTGCTGCTTAAATTTTAAAACATATTCTGCGAAAGTACTATCATGGTAAACTGATTGAATTTATCCCTTTTTTTGCAGCGGTTTTTTTATTGTATTGCCTATCTTTGAGCAATACAATTTATCATGGAATACCTGATAGCGCCTACACTTTTTCTGAAAAAAATATGCCGTTTACCGGGCATTGGAACATTGTCTATCATTCAGCATCCCACGATGAGTGACAGGGTTGGGGAAAAGTTAACAGCACCGGAACCATTTATTTATTTTGCTGCGCCGAGGGAAAATGAAGAAAATACTTTCAATGAATTTACCGCGCTGAGCGAGCTGATGAAAAATGATATTGAGAGCAATGGCCGGATCGTGCTGCCAGGTATAGGTGAATTTGTTAAAAATGAAAACGGCGGCATTGATTTTATTGCATGGCATATCAATCCCCTGTTTATGCCAGAAGTAAATGCAAAAAGAGTAATCAGGCAAAAGGAAGAACATACGTTATTGGTGGGAGATAAAGAAACAACCAATACCAAAATGAGTGGTTACTACCAGGAAGAAGTGCTTATGCCACAAATACAGAAAGACCGTTGGTGGGTTTGGGCAATAATACTTGGCTTGATTGCATTAGCAACAATAATAATCTACCTGTCGCAAAACGGATTTAACTTATTGGGCAATGATATAAATCTTTAAACAAGAAATCCTCTTAAATTTCCTTATCTCCCCAATCAAAAAATCTTTGATAATATTTTCTGCTGGTTCATTTTTCGCCGTTACTTCAACGGTTATCATTTAACACCAAAAGCGATTGGGTTTTAATTTATTGATTGATATAAGCTTCGAACATTTTAGGCCAGCGTTTGCCGGTGATGTACATTTTTTTACTTATGCTGTCGTACGCAATACCATTTAACACGTCAGTCCTTTCCGGAATAAATTCATTTTTAAAGTACTGATCTTTCAATCCTGGTAAATCAATTCTGCCCACCACGTTGCCATTGGCGGGATCAATCTTTACAATAAAATCAGACTGGTATACATTGGCAAAAACATAACCATTGATCAGTTCGAGTTCGTTCAGGTTATTCACCGGCCCGATATTATCTCTTACCTGAACGGTAGTTCTTACTTTAAAATTTTCAGGGTTTACAAAATATAAATTTGCTGATCCATCACTAATAATAAGTTCTGTATTGTTGTGCGTAATACCCCAGCCTTCATAGGGCCAGTTAAGTGTTTGTATAGGCTTATCAATATTGTTCAGGTCGTACACATTTACAAGGTGGCTTTGCCAGGTAAGCTGGTAAATTTTATTATTAAATATTGTGATGCCTTCACCAAAAATTTTATTGGTACCCATCATATGCTTGTGCTCTACCTTGCCGGTTTTTATGTCTGTAATTCGCAGGGAAGAAGTTTCATAGTCTCCTGTGCCTTCATATAATTTACCATTGTAAATTTCCAGGCCTTGTGTATAAGCACTTGTATCATGCGGATAAATGCCAATGATATTTAAATTAATATTTTGCGGGGCAGCAATGCCTGTAGGGGGTGTTTCTGCAATAGCCGTTTCGGTTTCCGTATTGTTATTACAAGCTGAAAACAGCACTACAGACGCTAATAAGAAATACTTTATCATTAATATAAAAATTCTGTTGAGGCGCAAAAATACGTAAGCC
>JANYFI010000279.1 GCA_025362765.1 Ferruginibacter sp.
TGCACAATCGTTTCAGCAGCCTTGGCCATGTCTTTGGTACCAATCCATTCCAGCTTGCTATGTATGTTTTGCATACCGGTAAATATATTAGCGCAAGGCATGCCGATATAACTAAAACGGCTGCCATCGGTTCCCCCGCGAATGCTTTCTTTTTTTACTGTTAAACCAGCACGCTGTATCGCTTCTTCGGCGTAAGCCACCACTTCGGGATGTTGGTCCAGTACTCCCTTCATATTGCGGTACTGTTCAGTAACGCTGTATTCAACAGTTGCACCGGCAAAGTTTGCAACCACCTCTTCTACTATCTGCTTCAACCGCCCATGATGTTGCTGTAAACCGGCCACAGTAAAGTCTCTTACAATAAATTGAAGAGTTGCTTTTTCAGCAATACCATTCACGGCCACCGGGTGCACAAAACCTTCCTTTCCCGAAGTCGTCTCCGGACTCCACTCATTTTTTGGCAATGCATCCAGCACGGCACCGGCAATTTTTAATGCATTCACCAGTTTCCCCTTTGCATAACCAGGATGCACAATAATACCCCTTATAGTGATGGTAGCAGCATCGGCACTAAAAGTTTCATCTTCCAGGCTACCCGCTTCCCCGCCATCCATTGTGTAGCCAAATTGGGCACCCAATTGTTGCATATCTACTTTAGCAGTACCCTGGCCAACTTCTTCATCCGGTGTAAATAAAATTTTTATATCGCCATGTTTAACAGCAGGATTTTGAAGAAAAAATAATGCGGCTTCCATAATAACTGCCACGCCACTTTTATCATCTGCACCCAACAGCGTTAATCCACTGGCCGTAATAATACCATGGTTAACGTGCTCTTTTAAATAAGGCGATGCACTTGCGGCAAGTATTTGCGTTGTATCATCGGGCAACACAATGTCCGCCCCGTTGTAATACCGGTGATGGATGGGTTTTACATTGGTACCGCTGCAATCCGGCGCCGTGTCTACATGCGCACAAAAACAAATGGCGGGAATATTTTTCTTGTCACTGTTGCCGGGCAATGTTGCATAAACATATCCAAATTCATCCGTAACAGCATCGGTGATACCCATACCCAGTAATTCCCGGTGCAATACTTTACTTAGGTCTTTTTGCTTTTCCGTAGTGGGATGCAATGTGCTTACCGGATCACTTTGGGTATCTATCTGCACGTAACGCATAAAGCGTTCTGCCATGTTATCGGGACTAATTTGTATCATCTTTTTAGTTAATAATTGCTAATGTAATAATGGATAATAAGCTCTCGCAGCCTGCATATCACAAATCAAAAAGCAGTTTACAAATTGCAAACTGCTTTTTGATTAGATTTTAATTCATTGCAACAATTTAATGCACTGTTTTTACCTGTTAATTGATACGATATGGAGAATTATCCATTCTCAATTAAAAAATTATCCATTAAACTATTTCCAACAATTCAATATCAAATACCAGTTCCTGTCCAGCTAAAAAATGATTGGCGTCTAAAATAATCACGTCATCTTTTACTTCCACCACCACTACCGGTACGGGCTGGCCTTCCTGGTTGCTCAATGTAAGCGGCATGCCAGGCTCCAACTTCATATCTGCCGGTACCTGTTCTTTTGGAAACTCGATAATTGCTTCGTCACTTTTATGACCATATCCCTCTTCGGGCGCAATATTGATTGTCTTCTTGTCACCCACACTCATGCCCGGCATAGCAGCGTCAAAACCTTTAATCATTTGCCCGGCACCTACGGTAAATTCCAGTGGTTCCCTGCCTACAGAAGAATCAAATTGTTCTCCGTTTACTAACTTACCGGTGTAATGTACTTTTACAACATCGCCTTCTTTAACTTGTGCCATTTTTAATTTTTTTACGATTGTATAATTTAATTTTTTAGCCAAACCGTTGTGCTGCTATTTAGCTTCATTGGCGTCGCACTCTTGTACTTTTTCAGTTCTGCTGAACAACCATTCAACTCCCCAAAAATCTGGAATGCTCCGTTTTTTGGCAATTTATTAATTAAAAACTAGACCTCCCAATTAAAAAACTTTATAGACCTTTGAAAAATGAATTATAACAAAATTTTTCTTTCTGTAATCACCCTTGTCTTATTCTCTTTCGCTACTGCGCAAACAACAAACAAACCGGCAAAAAGCGTACGCATCATCCCCGGTGCTGAGCGAATGGATGTTTATCTGCCCCTGTTAAAAGGCAAGTCCGTAGCGGTTTTTGCCAACCAAACCAGCATGGTGGGCAGCACTCACTTAGTTGACACATTAATAAAAAGGGGCATTAAAGTGGTAAAGATTTTCGGGCCAGAACATGGGTTTCGGGGTAGCGCCAGTGCCGGCGAAGAAATTAACAATGCTGTTGACAAAAATACCGGCATCCGGGTAATCAGTTTATATGGCGATCACAAAAAACCCACACCAGAAGATTTAAAAGGCGTTGATATTTTATTGTTTGACATTCAGGATATCGGCGTACGTTTCTATACTTATATTTCTTCCCTGCAATATTACCTGGAAGCGGCGCTGGAAAACCATACCCCGTTATTAATATTCGACCGACCCAATCCCAACGGGTTTTATGTAGACGGACCGGTGCTGGAACCTAAATTTAAAAGCTTTGTCGGCATGCAACCAGTGCCAATAGTGTATGGATTGACCATTGGCGAATATGCCTTATTACTAGCCGGCGAAAAATGGTTATCGCCCGAGGCAAACAAAATAAATAGCTACAATATTACTACCAGGCCAACCAGCGATACCCCTTTTCATGTCACGGTAATTAAATGCGCCAACTACGATCATAACAGCAAATATATTTTACCTGTGGCGCCATCGCCTAATATCAGGGATATTCAAAGCATTTACCTGTATCCTTCCACCTGCTTTTTTGAGGGTACGGTATTAAGCGAGGGGCGTGGAACCGACAAACCCTTTCAGGTTTTCGGCCATCCTTCTTTACCCAAAAATATGTACGCCTTTACACCAAAACCCAATGAGGGCGCCAAGTCAAGCAAATGTTATTACCAGCAGTGTTATGGCTGGAACCTCAGTTCTACCCCGGAAAAAGTATTGCAGGAACTGAATAAAAAGATTCAGCTAAAATATTTACTGGAGGCTTATAAAATTTTTCCGGGTAAAGACAGTTTCTTTTTGAAAAATAATTTCATCAGCAAACTAGTGGGAAACGATGAGCTGTCTCAACAGGTAAAGCAGGGCAAATCAGAAACTGACATCAGAAAAAGCTGGGAGCCAGCATTAAGTAATTATAAAAAGACCAGAAAGAAATATTTGTTGTATAAAGATTTTGAGTAGTATAAAGGCAGCAAAGGGTAAAGACTTTTCAAAAATGGAAGAACTGATTACATTTATTTTCGCAGATTAGCCTCTATTTTTTTTAAAGTAGTTAATGCTTGTTCAACAGAAATGTAGATACCTTCAATGCGAAATGAAGCCAGTGCAGATTGTAATATTTGTTCCCTTGTTAAAGATTTTACAATGCTCTTTCTTTGCTTTGTTTTCATGACATTTTTATATTTAAAAACTGATCTTAGAATAGGCTTTTGGAATCTAAGATATCACGTTATGACATTTTTCAGTAGTGATCTGATTGAAAAGATTGTGCCATTCTTAAATAGAAATTGTCTGTAATTAAGTTATTCAAATTGGCTACTTTTTTAAATAATTCATTTCCTCGTCCTACTTTTTCTTTATGGTTATACGTGTTGTAATCAATTTTCTCTTCGTCTAAAATTAGCTGCTTCAATCCAGCGATATAATATGCTCTTTGCTTGGTAATGTCATATGGTCTGTCAAAATAATCTTGATAATGTGCAAACCAATAAACGGAAAATTCTGCATAGCCTTCGATTCTTGAATATTGGTGTCCATAATAAGTTCCGCCATAATTAAGATTATCAAATAAGTCATTTAATGTGCTGTATATTTCAAGAAGTTTTTTTCTGCGAACAGAGTATTTTGCAATGCCATTTTTATGTTTTAAAAAATAGGCGTACAGTATATAATATCCATCTTGTCCAGCTTCGCTTCCAAATGAAAGGTGACTTTCATTTCCCGCTGAATCTATTAAACCAACAAAAAAAGAACTTCTGGAATAAGTGCTTTCAGGATTGTTTACTGCTCCCTCATATAATTCCGGATAATCGTCAATTATTCCATTAAATTCATTTTTTGAATATTTTATCGTGTCTTTAGATGCAGAATAAATATATACAGTGTCTTTAGTTGTATAATACTTTTTTCTATCAGCTTTTAATTTTGGTAATAAAATGTTTGTATCCTGAATAGATCCGGCTTTAATTATTGGACTGATCGATACATTTTTGTTTTGCACAGTTTTATTTTTACAACTGCAAACGAACACTGCCAATATGTAAATCACTGCCTTCATAAATTACTATATCTACAAAAATATGCGGTATGTTTTATACCTCGACTTAATATATTCTTGTGAATTAATTTTCATTGATATAAAAATTACAGAATTCTTCCAAATTATTTAGCAAGGTTAATCGATTCTTTTATTACAACATAATAAAAGCCCAATTAAAAAACAAAATTCAAACTGAGCGTCGCCAATGCAGCTCCGCAGAGCTTCTTAGCTGGTAACAAAAATTAACTACACCTTTTTTATCAGTGGCAGTGTGGCAAAATCCTTTTGTAAAATATCCGGCATATCCGACGGCTTTGCACCCAGCCAATCCTTTAAAATAGTAGCATATACCTCCCTGAAATCATGCTGCATAGCGATGTTATCATTTACCGTCGCATTCTCCGGGATGATAGGATTACTACCTATTATTCCTGAACGCACAGGCTGGCCAAAAACCAACAGTGGCGCCGCAACACCATGATCGGTACCACCGCTTGCGTTGGATTTTATACGACGGCCAAATTCTGAAAATGTCATGCCCACTACCCTGTCTGCTACCTGTTGCAAAGCAAGGTCATCCATAAAAGCGGCAATGGCTTCGGATAGCTTTTGCAACTGGTTAGCGTGGGTTCCTTTGCTCGTGTCGGCCGCATCGGTTTGTTTGGCATGGTTATCAAAACCACCCATACTTACCATGTAAATTTTTGTTTGCAGCCCGCCTGCAATTAGCCTCGATACAATCTTTAACTGGTCGCTTAATGGGTTCTTTTTATTATCATCATATTTGGTTGACTGGCGGCTGATTTTTTTTGCGGCTGATTTTATCACGTCACCATAAGCATCCGTTTTTTCAGATACCTGGCGGATATAATCCAGTTGATCCTGTGCCAGCGATGCAAACTGTTGCGCCGGCTTTTCGTTAAGCATATTGTAAAAACTATCCGGGTTACTGATGGCCATACCCATTGGAAAAGCAGGGCCCTGCAAGCCCGTTGAAACCACCGAGCCAATCTGTATGGCCAATGGATCGGGCATGATGCTGTTGGGATAATGATCAGGAAAATCAGGATATTGCCTGTTAAGGTACCGCCCCATCCAGCCGGTGTTTAAAACCTGGTTGCTTTCTTCGCCCGTTAGCCAGATATCGGCAGCCCTGAAATGTGAAAAGCTTGGCTGGGGGTAGCTTACAGCCTGAACGATGGCCAGCATATCCTCGTTAAACAACTGCTGCAACGGCGCCATAGCAGGGTTTAAACCAGTGTTATCGTAACCGTTAAGGTGCAATATTTTTTCCGCGGCAATGGCGATATTGAACCTTGCATTTTTGTAAGCGCCATAAAATTCTATAGGTATTACTGTATTTAAACCATCATTGCCGCCGGCCAGTTGTATCACAACCAGCACCCTGCCACTGGTATCCGTATGTAATAAATTTTGCAGCAACGGATTGCCTGCAAACGCATTCATTTTAAATCCTCCAAGGAACGCCGGCATTACCAATGAAGGAAGCGTATATTTAAAAAAGGTTCTTCTTTTCATGTGCTGATTTTTTTCATAACCGCCCGGTAACTTTCATTTATGCGTTGCCGTTACGTTAAATTATTTTACATACTCCTAAACCGGTGACTGTGTTTTAATACACCTGGTACTCCGGCCGGTTCATTAGATATTTATACAGGTTCTTTAGTTTATTCATTACTTCCTTTTTATTCACCGCATCATCCGGCTTTTCAATTAAAGTTTGCCAGGCATTGCTCCAGTAATGATTGGCAGCTTCGCCCTGCAGGTTGGATAATAAAATATTGCTTTTGATATGTTCCTTTTCAGCCGCTGGTAATTGTACTGTATACAGCAATTCTATACTGTCGCTGATCAGCGCATCGGGATCTTCAGGATGCGGCAATGCCAGGGCATAGGCGATAGTATCTATATTTATTTTGTTGCCATTCTTTGCAGTAAACCCGTAGCCAAGCAACCGGTCAGAAAGTTGGTTGCGCCTCGGCAACGTATCTGAGTTGATCCATAATTTATAGTACTGTGGTTGCTGGTAATAAGCAGGCCAGCCGGCTACATTGGGCGGGTCGCCAATATTTTGCTGCATGGTGGCTGCCTGGTTATGCACAAATTCCCATACGGAATATTCTGCAATTAAATCGCTGCCCGGAAAAAGTGACACATTAAATTCTCTCATCAGTCCTATACAAAAATCAGCAGGGCTTTTAATGTTTGTCCCACGTAATGAAGCCTCAAAAAAATGCTGACTGCTCAACAAGGTTTGCAACACTGGTTTTATTTCAAAATTATTTTTCTGCAAAATTTTAGACAGCGGTAATATTATATCCTGTTCTGTGGCATCATCTATCTGATAAAAGACAAAAAAACGATACAATTTTCTGCAAATAAATTTGGCAGTTTCTTCCTGGGCAAAAATCATCTCCAGCAAATCATCCAGTTCATTTGCTCCATCTTCACCGGCTCGGCCTTTTATAATAGTGTTGTTATAAAAGGCCGAAAACTGTTTGTCAGTTTCATCATGCCTATTGTGTTCAAAGGAATAAGTGAATGTTTTATTATCAATTTTAGAACCGGTTAAAACCCTTGCGGCCGCTTTTACATCTGCTTCGGTATAGTGAGAACCTGGCCCCTTTCCTACGGTAAACAATTCCTGTAGTTCTCTTCCATAATTTTCATCAGGAGCCTTCTTTGTATTGGCATATCCATTCAGGTAGCGCAGCATACAAAGGTCAGTTGTCATTGCTTTTACAAGGGTCTTAAAATTACCCACCGCATGCTGTTGAAGCAACAAATTGTACCGGTAACAATACACGGGATTTTCTGCAATATTGGTTTCGGTGGCAAAATGATTGTGCCAAAACAACACCATTTTTTCTGTGATGCTGCGGTCCTGGTTGATCATTAAACCGATCCACCATTGTTTGTAAGAATTACGTCGCCGGTAATTGATTTTGCCGTTTACATTGGTGGCGTTTACCCAGGTACTTCCAAGAGGTACCTGTTCATCTTCTATCTTGTCATTTGAATAACTATTGATGGGTGATGTGGTGGTTAAAGCTGCATTGCTTAACATTATTGCAACCGCCTTTTTTAAGTTCTTCTTTTTAAAAAAAGCCACATCAGCAGGCTTTGCACCAAACATGGTATGCTTTAAAAAATGGACTACTGCCTGCTCATCCCATTTGCCTTTATACTTCTTTAATGTGCTGGTGAGTGCGGGTATTGCAGCTGCTACAGGTTTTGTTTCCTGCCTAGACAAAAGTATTTTAAAAAAGTCTTTTCGTTCCATACTGTAACTTACTTTCATTAATAATATTTGCCTGTAGTAAGGTGCTTAGTTTTCAAAACCTTAACAAACGCGATGGCCTATTCGCCAGCTTTTGAACACAACAACATTGATGGCGGCTTCTAAAGACCAATTATTGCAAAGGAAGTTTAACTTTGCGCCGATGAAATATTTGAAAGATTTACGGATTGTTTTTATGGGCACGCCCGAATTTGCGGTTACTTCTCTGGATACACTGTTGCAGGCCGGATGTAATATTGTGGGCGTAATAACCGCACCGGATAAGCCCGGCGGGCGAGGCATGGAATTGCAACCAAGTGATGTTAAAAAATATGCGGTGCAACATAACCTGAATATACTGCAACCGGAAAAATTAAAGAACCCTGACTTTTTAGCAACATTGAAAGCCTTACACGCAGATGTGCAGGTAGTAGTAGCATTCAGAATGTTGCCCGAAGTGGTTTGGAACATGCCGGCCCTGGGCACTATTAATGTGCATGGTTCACTGTTACCACAATACCGCGGTGCTGCTCCTATAAACTGGGCCATCATCAATGGCGAAAAAGAAACTGGTGTTACCACATTTAAATTACAGCAAGAGATTGACACGGGTAATATTTTAATGCAGCAAAGTCTCGCTATTGGCGATGACGAAACAACAGGCGAAGTGCACGACCGGATGAAAATAGCAGGCGCCGGTCTTTTGCTAAAAACAATGGAAGCTTTGATTGCCGGTAACGTAACGGAACAAGTTCAGGATTCGATACCAGGTATTGTCGAAAGTGAAAAAGAAGCTGCGGAAAAATTATTAAAACATGCGCCGAAAATTTTCACCGAAACCTGCCTTATAAACTGGGCTAAACCGATGCAGGATGTATATAACCTCATCCGTGGTTTATCGCCTTACCCTGCTGCTTTTACTTTTTTAAATGAAAAGAAAATGAAAGTATATAAAGGTTCTAAGGTTGATACAACTCCCGTAACAGCGCCTGGTAAAGTTGAAACAGATCAAAAAACATTTTTACAGTTTGCCTGTATCGATGGATACATCTCTATAAAAGAATTACAACTGGAAGGCAAAAAGAAAATGATGGTGGAAGATTTTTTAAGGGGCTACCGCTGGCCTGTTTAGGATAGCTGGCACAGGTATACTGAGGTATTGGGAACTGTAAAATATTGTTGCAAAACATCCACTTCAATATCCGTCATTCGAAAAGTTCCAAAAAAAACGTAATATCAAATTTTAATACTATTTAAAAATAGTAAACTCCAATATCTTTGTGCAATGTTAAGCATCGGTAACCGTGGGCATTTAATGCCCTTATCCCCCATTCGTAAATTAGTGCCCTTTGCAGAGGCTGCTAAAAAGCGGGGTATTCACGTACATCACTTAAATATCGGACAGCCGGATATTGAAACCCCGCCACAAATTTTGGCGGCGGTACGCAACAGCGATTTTAAAATACTGGAATATAGCCACAGCGCCGGCAATGAAAGTTACCGCAAGAAGCTGGCAGAATACTACAGCAGGGTAAATATTAATGTGAATGCTGAACAAATTATTATTACCACCGGTGGCAGTGAAGCAATTATTTTTGGGATGATGGCTTGCATGGATGCAGGTGATGAAGTGATTATACCCGAACCTTTCTATGCTAACTACAATGCATTTACCGTTGAGGCTGGCGTTATTGTAAAGCCGATAACCTCAAGCATTAACAACGGTTTCGCCTTGCCGCCGATGGAAGAACTGGAGAAAGTCATCACTCCTAAAACCAAAGCCATATTGATTTGCAGCCCCAACAACCCCACCGGTTATTTATACAGCAGGGAAGAAATGGAACTGCTGAAACAAATCGTTGTAAAGCACAACTTGTTTTTATTTTCGGATGAAGCCTATCGTGAATTTTGTTATGAAGGCACGCATACCAGCGCCATGCACTTAACCGGTGCAGATGATAACGTTGTTGTGATGGATACCATCAGCAAAAGATACAGCGCCTGCGGCGGAAGAATTGGCGCATTGGTTACAAAAAATAAATCAGTGTTAGATGCGGTGTTAAAATTTGCGCAGGCAAGATTAAGCCCTCCTGGTTTTGCCCAAATACTGGCAGAGGCTGCGGTTGATTTACCATTGAATTATTTTGATGCCATTAAAACGGAATATAAAAAACGCAGGGATACCATTGTAAAAAGACTGAATGAAATACCAGGTGTATTTTGCCCTAATCCCGGCGGTGCTTTTTATGCAGTGGCAAAATTACCTGTTGATGATGCCGAGACGTTTTGCCAATGGCTGCT